>CALJTZ010000062.1 GCA_937975655.1 uncultured Synechococcus sp.
CGTACTTCTTGCCGGTGTTGAAGTCGTCCACGCCGTGGCCCGGAGCGGTGTGCACCAGGCCCGTGCCGGCCTCGGTGGTGATGTAGTCGCCGCCGATCACCACCGGGCTGGTGCGCTCCAGCAGGGGATGGCGATACGTGATGCCTTCCAGCTCGGCACCTTTCACGGTCAGCACCGGCGTGAGCGTGAGGCCCAGAGTGGTTTCCAGCCCCTCGCGCAGCTCGCTGGCCACCACTAGGTGGCGCTCGCCGGCCTGGCAGATGCTGTAGTCGAGCCGTTCGTTCACCGACACCGCCAGGTTTGCCGGCAGGGTCCAGGGGGTGGTGGTCCAGATGGCCACGGCCAGGCCGTCGCCGGCGGTGCCCAGCTTGGCGGCGAGGGCTGCGGGCACGGATTCCACCTGGAACGCCACGTAGACGCTGGGGGAGGTGTGGCCGTCGGGATATTCGAGTTCGGCTTCGGCCAGGGCCGTGCGGGAGCTGGGGCTCCAGTGCACCGGCTTGAGACCCCGGTAGATGTGGCCCGCCAGCACCATGGCGCCGAACACCTGGATCTGGGCGGCCTCGTAGTCCTTCTGCAGGGTCAGGTAGGGCGTCTCCCAGTCGGCCCAGATGCCCCAGCGCTGGAAGCCCTGCTTCTGGCCGGCCACCTGCTCGAGGGCATAGGCGTGGGCTTTCTGGCGCAGGCTCACGGGAGTGAGCGCCTGGCGCTCGCTGCTGCTCAGTCCCTGCAGCACCTTGAGCTCGATCGGCAGGCCGTGGCAGTCCCAGCCGGGGATGAACCGCGCCTTCTTGCCCTGTAGCAGGGCGGTTTTGTTGATGATGTCCTTGAGGATCTTGTTGAGGGCGTGGCCCACATGCAGGGCCCCGTTGGCATAGGGGGGGCCGTCGTGCAGGGTGAAGCTCTCGCCTGGGTTCTGCTGGCTGAGCCGTTCGTAGAGGCGCTGCTCAGCCCAGAAGGCCTGGATCTGGGGCTCCCGCTGCTTGGCGTTCGCCCGCATGGCGAAGGGCGTCTGCAGCAGGTTCAGGGTGTCCTTGTAGGAGACGGGCTCGGGCGCAGGGCTGGCGGTCACGTCGCCTGGGGGCAGCAACGGCCGATTATCCCGCTTGGCCGCTGGCGGCAGCCTCGATCAGGGCGTCGATGTCCTCAAAGGAGCTCACCACGGTGGTGGGGGTGGGGCTGTCCTCGGGCTTGGTCTGGGTTTCTTCGGGCCGCACCCAGCGCTTGCCGGTGCCGGTTTTCGGCTTGCCGGGGCGGTTGAGGGCCCCCAGCAGGCCGCCGGCGGTTTCACCGCCCACGCTCAGCAGGCGGGCGAGGGCCGCGCTGAGCTGGCCCAAGCTGGATTGCCAGCGCTCCAGGGAGCCCAGCCGTTGCTGTTCTTCCGGGGTCAGTTGGCGCCAGCGACCCTGCAGCACCTCGCCGCCCAGCCGCCCGATCAGCAGGCCGCCACACAGCACGGCCAGCATGGGCGAGCCGGTGAGCCGCTCAGCGCTGGTGACCAGAACGAGGCCCAGCAGCAACACCACCGCCCCCCAGACGGCATCCCTGGGCCGGCTGAGTTCCGTGGCCAGCAGCGGC
>CALJTZ010000063.1 GCA_937975655.1 uncultured Synechococcus sp.
CCACGCACCGCCACCGAGATCTCCCTGGCGGCCTCGCAGGCCTATGCGCTGCTGCAGAGCCAAGCGATCCAGAAGGCCTCGATGTTCTCCTCCCTGCTGCAGCACTGGTGCGCGATCACCGGTGAACCAGACCCCGTGCAAGAGGGCCCGGCGCTGTTGGTGGAAATCAGCCCGCTGGCCCCAGCGCCGAAGCCACAACCAACCGTGGCCGAGATGTTGCAGCTGCAGGAGCGCGGGATCATCACCGAGGCGGCCTTGCGGCAATGGTTGGGGGATCTGGCCGGTGTGGCACCGGCTTCTGCATGACCATCAGCAGCAAAGTGCCCAGCGCGCCAGGTGGTGCGACGTGGCAACCGCAAGACCAGGAGGCCATCCGCCAGTGCCTGGCGCTGCCCGCCACCGTTCCCTGCCTGGATGCCATCGGCCGGGCGATGGCGGACCTGCTGCGACAACACCCGGCCGGGGTGCTGAGCGCCCGTGCCCTGCTGGATGCGGTGGCCCTGATCGATCAGCAGCTGCTGGCCGGTGACAGCGAGCAGGAGCAGGCGATCCAGAAGCGCAGCCACTCGGGACCGATCGCCGGCTCGGTTGCTGCAGCTGGGGATGCGCCCCTGCAGAAAGCCGACGTGATCGAGTACGACACGGCGCTGCTTCGCGAGGAGAGCGAGACCACCTACGCCAACCCCAGTTCGCCCGCGATGGGACTGCTGCGCCAGCGGCGCCGCTATGCCGACCAGCTGCTGTTGTTGTTGCCCTCCCTCAGCGGCTGGGTGCAGTTCACCGCCCAGGCCGCAGGGCAGCTGGGAGCAACGCCGATGCTGCGGGGTTGAGCGATGACCATCAGCCCCAGGCGTTTCACCAGCGGCCAACATCCACAGGCGGCAGGGCCCTGGCAAGCCACACCCCTGCAGCCGTTTGCCAATGCACGCCTGCTGGTGGCGGAGAACGCCATTCCCGGTGACACTACCTCTGCCGTGGTGGCCAGCCACGTGCTCGAGTGCTTTCTCGAGCGGGCCAACTACATCTCCGCCAAGGAAAACGGCCCTGGCGTTGATACCGGCGATTTCACCTATCAGGGCTACATCTGCCGGGCGACGCGGCTGCCGCCCAACCCCGGTGCGATCTGGCTGAGCAGCAACCTGGCCTGGAGCCAGAACGGCCGCCGCGTTGCCAGCAAAGGCACAACGGTCGTGGCGCCCTGTGAGGGCTGGATCTGGCTGGGGGATCTCTCGCTGCTCACCCCCGCCGGTGATGCTGCTGTGAATCCCTACGCCCAGCACACCCAGTTCAACGTGCTGGAGTTCGGCGCCAGCTACGGCTCAGGCGGCATCGGCGCCTTGGTGCAGCCGCTGATCGGCGAGCGGGTGTTTGGAACGCTCAAGCCGAATCGACCGGCTTGAGCAGCGCATCCAAAAGCCGCCATGCCGCTCGTCAACGGCTATCAGCACAGTGGTGACAGAAGACCCCAAGCCAGGAGTGTGCTCAGGGTGTGTGCCCTACCGGACCATTTATGGCCCTGGTGCTGCCATGGGCGCAAGGGTCAGTTCTGCCTCTCCCGATGACCTGATGGCAGCCCACTGCCACATCGTTTGCTCCCGCTGACAGGGGCAGCACATTGGCTTGCGCTTAGGGACAGTGCGCTCGGGGCGGTCTGCAGCAACCCTGACCGCCCCACACCATTTCAATGACAACCCCAAACAGTCACGGCGCCGCCAGGCGCACCTCAGGGGGCGACCGGCACGGGTCTGATCTCGCCCTGGTGCATGGGGACCAGCCGTGCATGCAAGCCGATCAGGACTATCGACAGCTGGAGCACACCTACCGCCACTCGGCCCAATACGCCGCGATGGTGCAGCGCTACCCAGTGCTCAAGCACTCCATTGAGAACTGCCAGCAATCCGAATGGGTAGGCGACCAGCAGAGCCTGCCAGTGCCGGCGTTCCATGCCCCGCAGCTGCACTGGCAGCGCAGCCACGGAGAGCCATAAGGCAACAGCCCTTCGGCAACAGGGACTGGCAGCACCGCGATCTCACCTCCGGCTTTGGATGGCCTGGAGTGACGGCACGCTGGGGTTCCTTGGCTGTGGTGATCCGGCGTGCCATGACGCGGAGTCAGGACTCGGCAGTGCTGCCGCTGCGGCCGATCCGGTCGATACTGACGGGATGCAACTGGTTCCATGACCAGCTCTACCGCCCAACCTGCACTCGGCCTCGAGCAGGTTCTCTCGCTCCTGCGAGAGCGCCAGAGCGAATGGCGAGAGCGCTACCAGCTGCAACGCATCGGCCTGTTTGGTTCCACGGCTCGCAACCAGGCCACCACCACCAGTGACATTGATGTATGGGTGGAACTAGACCCGCTCACACCCTTTGCGACGGTGCATCTCAAGCAGGAGCTGGAGCAGCTGCTGCAGCGTCCCATCGACTTGGTGCGCTTGCGCGAGCGGATGAACCCTGAGCTGCGGGCAGCCATCCTCAAGGAAGGCATCAGCGCTTGAGCGGCGATCTGCTTCTGCTGTTGACGCCCCTGCGGCAGTCGCTTGAGAGGATCGAACGTAAGGCTCAGCCTCTACTGAATGATCCAGCCCTGCTGGAAAGGGAGGAAGGCCAGGACCGGCTGGATGTGATCTGCATGCAGTTCTTAGCTGCCGGAGAAGCGCTCAAGCGACTGGAAAAGCTCCGCCCGGGTCTCCTGGCGGCCAGCTTTCCTGACATCGATTGGAAGGGCGCCATGGGATTTCGTGATGTGATCGCCCATCAGTACTTCGATCTGGATGCCGAGCAGGTGCTCCTGATCTGCCAAGACGCGTTGCCCGGGGTTCTGGCCGCCATTCGCTCCCTGGAGGCACGCAGCCGGGAAGGCTCTTGAGGCAATGGCCTGGCGGCCTCGGCAACAGGGACTGGCAGCACCGCGATGGGCTGCTGATCCCACTGACAGCCGAGACGGGTCATGGCCACAACCGCCACTGCGCACAACAGCTCCAGGGCAAGCGATGAGAGCAACGAGCTGCTCGAGCAGCACCTCGTCGCACCGAGAGGTGCGCTGAGCGGCCCGGAGCTCGCTGATTCGCTGAGCGCACCTCGTGGTGGAATCCCCGAGAGCAGCAGCGCGGCCGACTACCCCCAAGCTGACTACCAAGGCGGGAATGGGCTAGCTGATGCCGATTTGCGCGGCGCGCCGATCGGTGCGACACAGGACGGCGCCACAGAGATCCAGCCCCACAGCGGCCTGGGCGATGCCCTCAAGGCTGAGCGCAGGCGCAGCAATCAGCTGGAGAAAGAACTGAGAGGTCTGCGGCAGCAGCTGACCCGCTTCTCGGAGATCAACCCCGAGGAGTACGCCCGCCTGCAGCAGGCCGAACGGCAGAAGCAACTGCTCGAGCAGCAGGTGGAACTGCGTGAACGCCAGATGGAAGAGGCCTCCGCCCGCAAGGTGGCGGCCGTTGCGGCCGAACGTGATGCGGCCCATGAGCGCGTGCAGGAGCTACGCAAGGAACGGTTGCTGGAGCGCGCCTTCTCAGAAGCGGAAGGCCGCACCGGCGGCGACGGGCGCGGCACCTTTTTTCAGGTGTTCAAGGGCCAGCTGGGCGAGAGCTTTCGGCTCACCACCAGCAAGGACGGCATCGATGTCCTGGAACCGCTGGACAGCCAGGGCCAGCCACTGCTGGGTGATGACGGCCGGCCCCTGAGCACCGCTGACTTCCTCGATCAGCTGCGCATACACCCGGTGTACGGCTTCCTGTTCCAGCAGCGTGGTGCCATGGGAACAGGCGCCATGGGCACGGGCAGTAGTTCCATGACCGGTTCAGTGAACGGTGCCTTTGGCGAGGTGCTGAACCCCCAGGCGATGAGTGCCAGCGAGCTCTACCGCGCCGGATTCACGACCAGCGGCGGACGCAACACCCGTCGGTGAGCTGGCAGCGATGGCGAGCTGGCGCTACTACCTGGTCTGCTGGAGCCGCCGCTCCACCGCCACGGTGGTGCCGGCTGCCACAGCCAGCCAAGCCCGCAGCAAGGCACGAGCTCGCCGCAAGGCGGGCTACGGAGATCTGATCTCAGCCCATCAGGCCAATGCCGCAGACAGCCGCTTGATCCGCCAAGGGGTGTGGGTGCGGCGCCGTAAGAACGGCAGCAGCCCCCAGTTCGGCACTGCTGCCGCACGAACGGCGGCACGACGCCAGCGCAGTCGCTACCGCCGCTGGCTTTAAGAGGCTGCTGAAAAAGCGAGAAACGAACGGCCTGTTGGTCGGTTCGTGATCG
>CALJTZ010000064.1 GCA_937975655.1 uncultured Synechococcus sp.
ACCACGCTCGGCCACGGTAATACCCAGCTTGTCCGGCTGGTTGTCGCTGACAAAAATATTCCGGACAACCTCACCCGACTTATCCGCCGATTCGATAAAGAATATGCGGCGACCATCGGTCGATTCCCGGAAAACGCCAGGGCGTACCAGGCCGAGTTCATTCTGATCCGACACGTGCTGCCGATACTTGAGGCTTTCCCCATGCGCCCAAGGCACAAGCTCCTGAGTCAGAGCGCCCACGACCAGCATAATCGGGATGGCAAACACCAGTACCGGCCGGATCCAGGCGCGCAAGGACAAACCGGCGGTGAACCAGACGGTCATTTCCGAATCCCGGTACCAGCGGGAGAGCGTCAGCAGAATCGCCATAAAACAAGCCAGCGACAGCAAAATCGGCACCCCGGCCCGGGTGAGGGAGCTGAAGGTGCGGCAGAACTGGGCGGTGGCGGTTTTTTGCAGCAGGTCCCCGAACAGGGGCAGCTTCAGCAGCAGGGCATCCACCTTGCGCCGTCCCACCGGGGTGGCGTAGTAGCGGCTGAACAGCCAGGCCCCCACCACGATCCCGCCGCCCAGCAGCACTGAAAACGAGGAGCGCAGCACCTTGCTCAGGTCCACCATCAACTGGGTGAACAGCGGCAGCTCGGCCCCCAGGTCTTCGAAGATGCCGGCAAAGGTGGGGATCAGGAAGATCGTCATCCCCAGGAACACCAGCACGGCGATCACCAGCACCGCCACCGGGTAGCCCATGGCGCCCTTGATCTGGTTCTGCAGCTTGGCGTTGCCCTCCAGCAATTTCGCCAGGCGCCGCAGGGTTTCATCCAGCACCCCGCCGGTTTCGCCCGCTTCCACCATGGCGATGGTGAGCCGGTCGAACACCTTGGGCCAGCGCCGCATGGCACCACCCAGGTTGCCCCCCTGGCTCACCTCTTGGCTCACGGCGGTGAGGGCCCGCTTGAACAGCGGCATGCGCTGCTGGCCGGCCATCAGATCCAGGCTGCGCACGATCGGCACCCCGGCATCCACCAGCGCAGCCAGCTTGTTGGCGAACAGCGCCTTTTCGCGGATGCCGGGCTTGGCCTCCAGCAGGGCGCTGAGATCGCTGCTCAGCAGGTTGCCGCTGGGCTTGGCCTGAGGGCCGGGCAGGGTTTTCAGCTCGCCGGCCTGGAGGCCGGTGGGCACGATGCCCCGGCGGCGCAGGTCGCGCTTGGCGCTGGCCGCATCCGCCGCCTGCAGGCGCAGCTGGCGGGTCTGGCCAGCTCGGGTGGTGTAGGTGGCGGTGAAGAGGGGCACTCAGCTCACCTTGCCCTCGAGCAGGCGGCCCAGTTCATCGGGCTTGCCGGCCTTGGCCATGGCCTCCTCGTGGCTCACGGCCCCCTGCAGCACCAGGTCGGCTAAGGCCTTTTCCAGGGTCTGCATGCCCATCTGGCCGCCCGTTTGGATCTGGGAGTAGAGCTGCGCCGTCTTGCCCTCGCGGATCAGGTTGGCGATGGCGGGCGTGTTGATCAGGATTTCCTGGGCCATCACCCGGCCGAACTGGCCCGGTGCCGGGTTGAGCCGTTTGCACAGGGTCTGGGAGAACACCCCCGCCAGGGAGCTGCTGAGCTGCACGCGGATCTGGGTCTGTTGATCGCCGGGGAACACATCCACCATGCGGTCCACCGTCTGGGAGGCGGAGCTGGTGTGCAGGGTGCCGAACACCAGGTGGCCCGTTTCAGCGGCGGTGATGGCCAGCTGGATCGTTTCCAGGTCGCGCATCTCCCCCACCAGGATCACGTCCGGGTCCTCCCGCAGGGCGGCCCGCAGGGCGGCGCTGAAGCTGCGGGTGTCATCCCCCAGCTGGCGCTGGTGGATCAGGCTCTGCTCGTTTTTGTAGGTGAACTCGATCGGGTCCTCGATGGTGAGGATGTGCTCCGCGCGGGTCTGGTTGATGTGGTTCAGCAGGGCCGCCAGGGTGGTGGTCTTGCCGGAGCCGGTGGGGCCGGTCACCAGGATCAGCCCCCGGGGCCGCCGGCTGGTTTCCTCCACCACCGCCGGCAGATTCAGGGCCTTGAGGCTGGGGATGGTGCTGCCCAGCGCCCGCAGACAGGCCGCATAGCTGCCCCGCTGCCGGTACACATTCACCCGGAAGCGCGACACCCCCTTGAGCCCATAGGCGCAATCGAGCTCCCAGGTTTGCTCCAGCTGCTTGCGCTGGGCGTTGTTGATCATCGAGAAGATCAACCGGTTGCACACGTCCTCACTCAGGGCCTGCTCCCGCATGGGCTTGAGTTGGCCGCTGAAGCGGCCGTAGGGGGGCTGGCCAGCGGCCAGGTGCAGGTCGCTGCCGCCGGCCTGCACCAGCTCCTCCATCAGCTCTTCAATCTGGAGGTCCATGGCGCTGCGCTGGCGGGCGATCCCTCACTGCAGTCTGTGGAGCGCAGGGGGCCGCGGCAACGGCCCCGCCAGGCTCAGTGTTGGCCCCGCGGCGTGAGGCAGTAGGGGCACTCCAGCCATTCATCGCGCAGGCCGGCCCCGCAGCCCTGGCAACTGATGGTGTGGCGCGCCTTGGCCCGCCGTTCGGATTCCAGGCTCGAATCGGTGAGGATCATGCGTTCCACCTCCTCCAGGGAGGTGTGGCCCTGGCGCACCAGATCCAGGCTGTAGCCCAGCAGGGTTTTCATACCCGATTCAATCGCCAGCTTGCGGATCTGATCGGTGCTGGCCTGCTGGGCGATGGCGCTGGCGAGGGTCTCGTTGATGCGCAGCACCTCGTAGACGCCGATGCGGCCCTTGTAGCCGATGCCCTGGCAGTGGGGGCAGGCCTCCTCCTGGGCCGTGCGCTCGCGCTTGGCCCGGTAGAAGGTGATGCTCTGCTCGCTGGAGGCGAACAGACCGAAACGCCCGAGTTCCTGGGCGCTGGGGTGATAGGGCACCCGGCAGCTGGGGCACACCCGCCGCAGCAGCCGCTGGGACACGATCCCGATCAGGGAGGCGCTCACCATGAAGGCCTCCACCCCCATCTCCGCCAGGCGTGCAATGGCGGTGGGGGCGTCGTTGCAGTGCAGGGTGGTGAGCACTAGGTGGCCGGTGAGGGCGGCCTCAATGGCGGTCTTGGCGGTTTCTAGGTCGCGGGTTTCCCCCACCAGCAGCACGTCCGGGTCCTGGCGCATGAAGGCCCGCAGGGCCATGGCGAAGTCGTAGCCCTTTTCCCGGTTCACCTGGGTCTGGGCGATGCCCTTGAGCCCGTATTCGATCGGGTCTTCAACGGTGGAGATGTTGATGCCCGGGTCGTTGCGTTCCGCCAGCAGCGAGTAGAGCGTGGTGGATTTGCCGGAGCCGGTGGGGCCGGTCACCAGGATCATCCCGAAGGGCTTGGAGCCCATGTCCCGGATGCTGGCCAGGGCCACAGGGTCGGTGATCAGCTTGTCGAGCCCCAGCTGGGTGGCGCCGCTGTCCAGCAGCCGCATGCACACCTTTTCGCCGTAGCGGGTGGGCAGGGTGCTCACCCGCAGGTCGAAGGTCTTGCCCTGGTAGCGCCGGCGGATGCGGCCGTCCTGGGGCAGGCGCCGCTCGGCGATGTCCAGATCGGCCATCACCTTGAGCCGGGAGGTCACCGCCGGCGCAATGGAGCGGGGCAGCTTTTCCAGCTGTTCCAGCACCCCGTCCTGACGGAACCGCACCACCAGCCCGTCTTCCTGGGGTTCGATGTGGATGTCGCTGGCGCCCGTGCTGAGGGCCTGCACCAGCACCTTGTCCACCAGGCTCACGATCGGCGAGGCGTTGGCGCCCTCGCTGTTCTCCAGATCGAGATCGGAGGGCACGGCCTCCGTGGCGGCCTCCCGCGCCTCACTCAGATCGATCTCCTGCAGCAGCGAGGCCCGCGGCTTGGGGGGCGCTGCCGGGGCCGGGTGCGGCGTAGGGGCCGCGATGGTGCCCTCGTTGCTGGGCTCCTGGCTGGGCTCCTCGCCTGGGGCTGCGTTCAGTGCGGTTTGGATGTCGGCCTGCAGGGCGAGCCGCAGGGCCACGGGCCTGTCGCCATCGGCCGCGGCCAGAGCCAGGAGTTGTTGGCGTTGCTCCGGCGCCCAGTGGGTGGGCACCGCCACCACCAGCTCCCGCGGCTCTTGCCGCACCGGTAGGCAGCCCAGTTCCTGGCAGCGCGCCCGCGACAGCGCCGGGCTCCAGCTCCAGCGCTCGGCCCCCGCCTGTTGCAGCTCCTCGGCGTCAAGCACCGGTTCCCCCAGCAGCAGTTCCACCTCCAGCCGTTGCTGGGTGGCAGAGGTGGCCGTGGGCACAGGCCGCGAGGGGGTCAGCGTCATGCCAGCGGCCCGAGCGGGAGGTGCGGGCTTCCGCCGCTTGTGGGGGGGTGCCCTTTCACATCAACATGTCTAGATCAGATCTCAGCTTTTGGTCAGCATGAGCGGCGACGCCACCCCGTTCCCCCAGGATCCCGCCGCGGCCATCGGTGCAGACAGCGTGGATGCCACCACGGCCGCTCCGGAGGAGAGCTCCCCGGCCAGCGAGGCCCCAGCTGAGGCCAGTGATCCCGCCGAGCGGGTGCGGCAACTGGAGGCCGAGCTGAGCAGCCTCCAGGCCGAGCACGAAACCGTGCGGGGCCAGTACATGCGCATCGCCGCCGACTTCGACAACTTCCGCAAGCGCCAGAGCCGCGACCAGGACGACCTGCGGGTGCAGATCGCCTGCTCCACCCTCAGCGAGATCCTGCCGGTGGTGGACAACTTCGAGCGGGCGCGCCAGCAGCTCGATCCCCAGCACGAGGAGGCCCAGGCCCTGCACCGCAGCTACCAGGGCCTCTACAAGCAGCTGGTGGATGTGTTCAAGCAGCTGGGCGTGTCGCCGATGCGGGTGGAGGGTGAGCCCTTCGATCCCAACCTGCACGAGGCGGTGCTGCGCGAGCCCAGCGACGACCATGTGGAGGACGTGGTGATTGCCGAGTTGCAGCGGGGCTATCACCTCAATGGCCGGGTGCTGCGCCATGCCCTGGTGAAGGTGTCCATGGGGCCTGGCCCCTCGGGCGCGGCGGCCGAGGGCCCCCAGGCCGGCGACGCGCCTGCCGAGCACGAGGCCTGATCGATGGCGGACTACTACGACTTGCTGGGGGTCAGCCGCGATGCTGACGCCGACACCCTCAAGCGGTCTTACCGCCGCCTGGCTCGCCAGTACCACCCCGATATCAACAAGGATCCCGGCGCCGAGGACAAGTTCAAGGAGATCGGCCGCGCCTATGAGGTGCTGAGCGATCCCCAGACCCGTGCCCGCTACGACCAGTTCGGCGAGGCGGGCCTGGGCGGCGGTGGCGGCATGCCCGACATGGGTGACATGGGCGGGTTCGCTGACCTGTTCGAGACCTTCTTCAGCGGTTTTGGTGGCGCACCCCAGGGCGGGGGTCAGCGCCGCCGCGGGCCCCGTCAGGGCGACGACCTGCGGCTCGACCTCACCATCAGCTTCAGCGAGGCGATCTTCGGCCAGGAAAAGGAGGTGCAGGTGCGGCACCTGGAAACCTGCAGCACCTGCAGCGGTTCCGGAGCCAAGGCCGGCAGCGGCCCCACCACCTGCGGCACCTGCGGCGGCGCCGGTCAGGTGCGCCGCGCCACCCGCACGCCCTTCGGCAGCTTCACCCAGGTGGCGCCCTGCCCCACCTGCGAGGGTTCGGGCCAGGTGATCGCCGACCCCTGCAACGCCTGCGGGGGCCAGGGCCTGCAGCAGGTGCGCAAGAAGCTGCGCATCAACATTCCAGCTGGCGTGGATTCCGGCACCCGCCTGCGGGTGGCCAACGAGGGCAATGCCGGCCAGCGCGGGGGTCCCGCCGGCGATCTCTATGTGTTCCTCACGGTGCAGTCGCACCCCTCCCTGCGGCGCGATGGCATCAACATCCACTCGGAGGTAAGCGTGAACTACCTCCAGGCGATCCTGGGCGACACCATCGAGGTGGACACCGTGGATGGCCCCACGCCGCTGGAGATCCCGGCAGGCACCCAGCCGGGGGCGGTGCTCACCCTCAGCGGCAAGGGCGTGCCCAAGCTGGGCAATCCCGTGGCCCGCGGCAACCACCTGATCAACCTCAAGGTGCAGCTGCCCACCAAGCTCAACGGTGAGGAGCGGGAGTTGCTGGAGCAGCTGGCGGGTCATCACACCGCCAAGGGCCAGAAGCATCCCCACAAGAGTGGTCTGTTCGGCGGCCTGTTCGGGTGAATGAGCCCGCGGCCCGCCTGGATCTGCGCGGCACCCCCTGCCCGCTGAATTTCATCCGCAGCAAGCTGGCCCTCGAATCCCTCGAGGCCGGTGCCTGGTTGCAGCTGGACCTGGATGCCGGGGAGCCGGAGCTGATGGTGGCCGAGGGGCTGCGGGGCGCCGGCCACCGGGTGGAGCTGGAGCGCCTCGCCGATGGCGCCGTGCGCCTGATGGTCTGTTGCCATGGGGGCTGAGGCGCTCCAGCAGCTGCCCGGCCTGGTGATCGCCCTCGAGGCGAATTTCTGCCGAGTGCAGCTGGAGCAGCCGGGTCCGGCCGGCGTGGAGCAGTTGCTCTGCGTGCGCCGCACCCGCCTGGGCAAAACCGGCCAGCAGATCTGTGTGGGGGATCGCGTCCAGGTGGAGGGGGTGGATTGGCAGGAGCGCCGGGCTGCCGTGGCCGCCGTGGCCCCCCGCCACAGCCTGCTGGAGCGGCCGGCCGTGGCCAACTGCAGCCGGGTGGTGGTGGCGGTGGCCCTGGCCCAGCCCGCCCTCGATCCCCTGCAGCTCACCCGCTTTCTGCTCACCGCCGAGCGCACGGGGGTGGCGGTGGATCTGGTGCTCACCAAGGCCGATCTGCTCACGCCCGAGCAGCGCCTGGACTGGCAACAGCGGTTGGCGGCCTGGGGCTATGCCCCGCTGCTGGTGTCCGCCCAGGCGGGGGAGGGGATGGAGGCCCTGCGCCAGCGGCTCAGCCAGCCGGGCATCGCCGTGCTGTGCGGCCCCTCTGGCGTGGGCAAGAGCAGCCTGATCAATGCCCTGGTGCCCCAGCTGGTTCTGCGGGTGGGCTCGGTGTCGGGCCGCCTGCAGCGGGGGCGCCACACCACCCGGCATGTGGAGTTGTTCCCGCTGGCAGAGGGCGCCTTGCTGGCCGATACACCCGGGTTCAATCGCCCTGATCTGCCGGAGGAGCCCGCCGAGCTGGCGCGGTTGTTTCCCGAGATCCGCGCGCGCCTGCAGGGCGAGGGCTGTCGGTTCAAGAATTGCCTGCACCAGGGGGATCCAGGCTGCGCGGTGGGCGAGGCCTGGGAGCGCTATCCCCTTTACATCAGCTGCCTGGACACGCTGCTGGCCCAGGCGGAGCGGGATCGAGGCCGCCAGCGCAGTCCGGAGGCGGCGGGGCTCAAGCAGCGGGGCGGTCGCCCTGAGCCGCGGCTGGATCAGCGCCTGCGGCAGCCCTCGCGCAAGCGCCGCCGCCAGAGCGACAGCGCGGAGGAGTGAGCGGCGCCCGGCCGGTCAGCCCAGGCCGGGCAGGTTGAGGTTGAGGCCGCCGGTGAGTTCCTCCATGCGTTCCTTCATGGTGGCGGTGGAGCGCTCGTAGGCGGCCTTGAGGGCCTCCAGGGTGGCGGTTTCGGTTGCCGCGGTACCCTCCGCCAGCAGTTCGGGGGCCAGGCTCACCTTGAGGGGTTGCTGGTTGCCCGACAGCCACACGCTGGCGCGGCCGCAACTGCTGCTGCCCTCCAGTTCCATGGCGTCCAGCTCCTCCTGGAGCTTGGCGGCGTCCTGCTGGATCTGCTGCGCTTTTTTGAAGGCCTCGGTGAGCTGGCCGAAGTTGGGGAGTCCGAAGCCAGCCATGCCGCCTGCAGTGGAGTGGCAGCAAGCTAGGACGCCGCCCTCAGGCCGCCAGGGCCAGGCCGTGGAAACGGCCGAGGCGCTTCACCTCGGTGTGGAGCTCGATGCCGTGGGCGGCGGCCACACTCTGCTGCACCAGGGCGATCAGCGCGTCGATGTCGCGGGCGGTGGCCCCGCCGGTGTTCACGATGAAGTTGGCGTGCAGTGGCGACACCTGGGCGCCACCGATGCTGCGCCCCTTCAGGGCCAGGCCCTCGATCAGTTGGCCGGCCTTCTGGGGTTCCGGATTGCGAAACACGCTGCCGCAGCTGGGTTGCTGGTAGGGCTGGGTGCTGGTGCGGCTGTGCAGGTTGCCGCTGGTGCGGCGGCTCAAGGCGGCTGGATCGTGGCCCGCTTCCAGCCGGAAGCGGGCCGAGAGCACCAGCAGCGGCTCCTGTTGCAGGCGGCTGTGGCGGTAGGCGAAGTCCAGCTCGTTGGCCTGCAGCACGAAGGGCTCGCCGCCCCCCCGGGGATCGAGCACGGTCACGTCCGTGAGCCATTCGGCGGTGCAGCCCCCCTGGGCTCCGGCATTCATCACCACGGCGCCGCCCACGGTGCCGGGGATTCCCACCGCCCACTCCAGGCCGCTGAGGCCGGCTCGGGCGGCGCGGCGCGCCAGGGTGGGAATGGGTTCCCCGGCCTGGGCTTCGATCACGCCACTGCCGGCATCGAGGGCCGCCCCCTGCAGCCGCCGGTTACAGAGTGTGAGGCCATCGAGGCCCGCGTCGCTCACCAGCAGGTTGGAGCCGGCTCCGATCACCCGCAGCTCCAGCCCCTGCTGCCGTGCCCAATGGCTCAGGGCCAGCACCTGCTCAGGGGTGTCTGGCTCACAGAACCACTCGGCCGGGCCGCCCACCTTCCAGGTGGTGAAGTCCGCCAGGCTCACCGCCCGCCGCAGTTCTGCCGGGGGGGGCGTGCCGGCCATGCTCAGGCCGCCAGGGGCAGGCCTGAGTCCTGTCCCTGGCGCTCGTCCAGGCGGCTCCACAGGCCATTCACATCGCCGGCCCCCATGGCCAGCACCAGATCGCCGGGGCGGCTGTGCTCCACCACCGCATCGGCGAGGGCGTCGATGCTGCTGGTGACAGCCACCTGCAGCTCAGGCCGGAGGCGATGGATGGCGGCCGCCAGGGCCTCGCTGGAAATACCTGGCAGGGGTGCTTCGCCGGCGGCGTAGAGGGGTGCCAGCAGCACCGCATCCGCCTGGCTGAGGGCCTGGGCAAAGGGTTCGAGGAACTCGGCCGTGCGGCTGTAGCGGTGGGGCTGGAACACGGCCACCAGCCGTTGCGGGGCGGCGGGCAGGGGGCTGCGGCCGCTGGTCACCATTAGCCGGGCCATGGCCAGCGTGGCCTCCACTTCGCTGGGGTGGTGGGCGTAGTCGTCCACCACGAGGCGGTCGTTCCAGCTGCCGCGGTAATCGAAGCGGCGGCCAGGGGCCTGCAGCCCCTCCACCGCCAGGCGCAGCTCGGCGAAGGACACCCCGTGCAGGCGGCAGGCCGCCATGGCGGCAGTGGCATTGCTGAGGTTGTGCAGGCCGGGCAGGGGCAGGGTGAAGCTGCCCACCAAGGCACCCTGCTCGTAGAAGTTGGCCACGGTGCTGTCGCCATGCAGCTCCACCGGGATCGCCGCGAAGTCCGCCCGCTCGGCACTGCGGGTGGACCACCAGTGGCTGGCTTCGAAGTGCTCCTTGAGGATCGGACAGTCGCGATTGGCCAGCAGGCTCTGGCAGCCCCGGGCGAAGCGCTGCAGGGTGGCGATCAGAGCCGCCAGGTCGGGGTAGTGATCGGTGTGATCGAGCTCGAGGTTGGTGATCAGCCCCAGGGAGGCCTGAAATTTCACCAGGGAGCCATCCGATTCGTCAGCTTCCGCCACCAGCAGGGCCCCCTGCCCGCTGCGGCCGTTGCTGCCGAAGGCGGGCACGATGCCGCCGATCACGGCGGTGGGGTCGTGGTTGGTGGCGTGCAGCAGGCTGGCCACCAGGGTGCTGGTGGTGGTTTTGCCGTGGCTGCCGGCCACGGCGATGGAGCTCTGGCCGGCGATCAGCGAGGCCAGCACGTCGGAGCGGTGGGTGATGGTGAGCCCCACCCGCTGGGCCTCCACCAGTTCGGGGTTGCTGGCGGGTACCGCGGAACTCACCACCACCAGGGGCGGCGTGGAGATGCCACTGCGGATGGCGGAGATGGTGGTGGCGCTCTGCTCGCGGAACACCCGCACGCCACGGCTGCGCAGGTCCTGCAGCACCGCGTTGTCGCGCGGATCGGAGCCGCTCACCTGAAATCCCCTGTCCGCCAGGATCCCGGCGATGGCCGACATGCCGATGCCACCAACCCCAATGAAGTGGAGAGGCTGATGGGGATCGAGCTGCTGGGCCAAGGGCGTCTCCAAGCCTGCTGAGAAGTTAAGCCGGCATCCTCCGCTTGTCTTCTGTTCAGGCCGTGCCGC
>CALJTZ010000065.1 GCA_937975655.1 uncultured Synechococcus sp.
GTGTCTGAAACCGAGAGATTAGAGCCCCTTCCGCAAGCCGCTCCCCTCGCGCAGCTTCTGTTGGCCGAGATCCGCCAACACGCCAGCCTATTCAAGGTGGCAGATCCCAAGCTTCCGCTCTCTGCCTTTGGAATTCATTCACTCGCCCTTGCTCAGATCATTGGCAGCGTCGAGCGTGCCAGTGGGTTGCCATGCAGGTTGGAGGTCTGCCCTCCAGATCCCAGCATCAACGAGTTGGCGGCACTGTTCCGGCCTTTTGCCCCCCCGCCTGCCGCCAGTGAGGTGGCCAATGACCATCCCCACCAGCTCTCACAACTCACTGCCGATCTAAACCGTTATCCACAACGCAAGGCCTTGGCTCACCAAATCCTGGCAGCGAATCTTCAACTAGGTGGAGAGCAGCTGGGCCCGGATTCGGTGGTGCGCCGGTTCAACAGCACGGCAACAGGTGTTCCATTGGTGTTGTTGGGAAAAATGAGCGGCCCTTGGGTCCGGCAGATCGCGCGTGAAATGGCGGATCACCCCGTTTATTACATGCGTGTGTTGCACGGCTATGCCAGTACTACCAACCATACCAACCATACCTACCTCACCTGCTGTTACCTTGACTGGCTAGAAGCCTGCTTGCCTGATTGCCATCCGGTACTCGTGGGTTCTTGCCTTTCAGGCATCTTGGCCTTGGATCTAGCGCGACAGTTTTGGATGCGTCGCCATGGGCCCAGGCTCACCGTTCTGATGGATTGGAATGTGGGACGAGATCGCAACAGTGATCCCTACTATGGCACCACGGTTTATCACATCCATGAGTACTTTCATGGCGGATTGCCCAAGCGGCAGCAGGACATCCAGGCCAGCCTGCTTCAGTCCACGCCCAATACGCTGCTGACTTATTGGGCCGCCAATCGCGATCAGGGACCAGAGCCCTATATCGACCACGATGCGACTCTAGAAATCCTGCTAAAGATCCTTCGCCATGACATGGTGAAGCCGATCTTGATGGCTGGGGTGTGACTCCATGGCGAATCGCGCCTTACTGATCTCACCGAGCAGTGAGCTCTGGTTCATGCCGGCACTCCTCGCCAGGGCCGGTTGGCAGTGTGACGTGGTAAGTCTCAGTGGGGTCTACGGACTCAGTGCCCATGTTCATCGGTTACATCAGGTAGGGATGGTTTCCCAGCTGCCGGATGAGGCACTACGGGTCTTTGAGCAGGAGGGGCAATACGACTGGGTGATTCCCGCCAGCGACGATGTGCTGGGGGAATTGTGCAGACACGCGTTAATCGATCGGCGCTTTCTCAAACTGTTGCCCATCACACGACGGGAGGGACGCGCCCATCTGTTTTCCAAGCTGAACCTGAGTCGTGTCCTCAGCCGCCACGCCGTACCAACACCGGCATGGGCAGCGGTGGACAGCATCACCAAAGTGCTCCAACAGGGTCAGGTTTTGGGATATCCCTGTTTTGCCAAGCGAGATCGCTCCACTGGGGGCGTGGGCACGTTTCGGTGCGATCATCCGGCAGCCTTGCAAGAGATTGCGGCCCGATTCGAGGGTGAGACCTTTTTATTGCAGCAGGGGCTGCAGGGGAAACTGTGGGGCGTAGAGGCGCTCTATTGGCAGGGTCAGCTACGGGCTTTTGCTGCCAGTCTCTGCCTCAGCACCACCCGACAGTACGGCCCATCATTGGAACGCTGCTACAGCGAGACCCCCGCGGGACTCGATGCCCTGTTGCAGCTACTCGGAGAAGCTCTCTGTGCTCACGGCTGGGCCAACATCACGGTCATACAGCCTGATGATGGCGAGCTGCAATGCATTGAAGCAGATCTGCGACCCACCGTATGGCTCGCCCTCGATGAGCACCTAGGTGGTCACTTTGCCAGAGTGGTTCAAAATCTCGGACAGCAGCCTGCTGCACCGTTTGTTCAGTGCTATTCGGGTCTTGGACATGATCAGAAGTTATTGACGCATCCCCAACGCTTAGTGCAGGTGGGGGCTCCCGATCAGCAGATTCAAGAGGCTCTGAAGACCCTGCCAGATGAAGCCCCGGCTTTTTTGGATGAACTGCGCCGACACAAGTTTTTGGCTCTCTTGCCAACCGGTGCAGTGAATGCCAGGAAAGATTAGGTTTCTGCCGCCATTCAAGCAGCAATCGCCCATGTGCCTGGTTTGCTCCCGACTTCCGACGATGGGGGATTAGTCTAGGTCACCTCAGGCTGACTGCAGCGCCGCGTTACGAGTGACCACTACCTTTGATGACGCTAATGGATCTGTTCTTGGATGACAGTCCGGTGGCGTTAGATCTCCACGGCATCAAAGTTTTGGCGCTGTAGGGGCGTCACGAACTTGATCTCACCGTGGCGAATGAGCGACTTGAGTGATCGAGCGGGTATTTCGCGGTGTAGAGCAGCCATTCCGAATAGGAGCTTTCATTGAACGCCATGGGCCTTGTAAACGACCGCAGTACATCCAGAACCTCCAGCATGGTGCTGCCTTTCTAGCTAGCGACTTGAGCACTACAACCTGTTGCTCGATGATGTGGACCTTTTGCAGATCAACTTCTCAGAACGCTTCCGTGAAGCCGTTGAGGCCAAGCAGGTGGCCGTGCAGGAAGTGAAATGGGAGGAATTCGAGGCGATCCGTGGCCAGCGGCAGGCCGATGCCAGGGTCTATCTGGCGCGAGGTCAGGCCTAGGCCCAGCAGCTGCTGCAATCGGGGCTGACCCCGGAGATCCTGGAGCACGAGGCGATCGGGCGTTTCGACTTCAATCTCTGCTCCAAGCAGACAAGCGTCAGGGGCGTTGAACGCTGCTGCGCCATCCACTAACTGTCTTCCGCTCCCCGTGTTGTGCGGTCGTGCTCGAGCATCCGCTCCACCAGCATCTTCATCAGCAGGGAGACGATGGCCACGCCGCCGAGGATGGTAGCGGCACCGAAGGCCAGCTCGGTGTTGTACTGCTTGTAGGCATCCTCAACGAACAGCGGCAGTGTCTGCGTCTGGCCCCGGATGTTGCCGCTCACCACGGAAACTGCACCGAACTCGCCGAGGGCGCGTGCCGTGGTGAGGATCAGGCCGTAGAGAGCGGCCCAGCGGACCGAGGGAAGGGTGACCTTCCAGAACACTTGCCAGTCGTTGGCACCAAGGGTCTTGGCGGCCTCTTCCTGATCCCAGCCTTCCTCCTCCAACAGCGGGATCACTTCCCTGGCCATGAAAGGGAAGGTGACGATGATCGTAGCCAGAATGATACCCGGTGTGGAGAAGATGATTTTCCAGCCCAGGCTGTTGATGATTCCAGCGAACAGTCCATTGGTTGGGCTGTAGAGCAGCACCAACATCAGGCCCACCACCACCGGCGAGATCGAGAAGGGAAGGTCGATCACGCTGAGCAGCAGGGCTTTGCCGCGGAACTTACGACGGGCGATGGCCGTGGCTGCCGCCAGGCCGAAGATGCAGTTCGCCGGTACGACGATGGCAGCATCCAGGAGGGTGAGCCGCAGGGCGGACATCAGCTCCTCGGACTGAAAATTCTCCAGAAACGGAGCCAGGCCCTTGGCGAACGCCTGAACGACAACCGCGATGGCCGGCAGCAGGATCACGACGCCGACGTACAGGCAGGCCAGCAGAACGATCAGAACAGGGCCAAGTTTCTGCAACCGCATCGTGAAGGTGGGTTTGACCCATTTCGGCGGTTGAACATCCTCGAGGGGTGGTGTAACGAAGGTCATGGAACTAGTCCTGAACGAGTGGTGAGGAAACGACTGTCTTGAACGAGGTTGGCTCAGGCCGCTTCAGCACCCTGGTAGCGCTGGCCCCAGATCTGTATCCGGTTGATCACGACGAGACTGACCAATGAGAACAACAACATCACGCTGCCAACCACGGTGGCGGCGGGTAGGTCGTACTCCTCCAGCTTCTGAACGATCAGCGTTGGCGTGATCAGATCCTTGAAGGGCACGTTGCTGGAGATCATCACCACAGACCCGTATTCGCCCACGGCGCGGCTGTAGCCCTGGGCTACCCCGGACAGGATCGCGGGTAGCAACTGGGGCAGGATCACGCGGAAGAAGGTCTGCGTCTGGCTGGCACCCAGGCACCAGGACGCCTCCTCCTGCTCCATGTCCAACGAGCGCAGCACAGGCTCCACGGTGCGCACGACGAAGGGGAGGGAGATGAAGACCATCGCCACGGCAACCCCCAGGGACGTGAAGGCCACCTTGATCCCGAACAACTCATGGATGGGCTTACCGAGCCAGCCCTCCTCGCTGTAGACGGCCGTCAGGGCCAATCCGGCTACGGCTGTCGGCAGTGCAAACGGCAGATCGATGAGCGTGTCCAGCAACCGTTGGCCCGGGAACCGGCAACGAATCAGGGCCCAGGCGATCACAAGGCCAAACACGCCGTTGATCACACTGGCGATCAGGGCCAGGCCGAAGCTGATTTTGTAGGTGGCAAGTGCCTCAGGCGAGGTTGCGATCTGCCAGAAATCCGCAGGGCCGACGTGAAAGGCCTTCAGGAGCATCCCACCCAGGGGTAGGAACAGCATCAAGGTGAGATAGACCCAGGTGATCCGCCACGACCAGCTCGGCAACGGCAGCCGAGGCAGCCGGCGCAGACGGGAAATCACAGAAGCCAAGGCACCGGGTAGACCAGATTCGTCGACCGTACCACCGACAAAGGCTGGAAACAACGGTTGCCCGGTGTGGTTATGCCATTAGCATGGTTGCCCTCTCGTGGGGTTGCTCCGAGGACGGATCAGGCAGCGGGCTGTTGCGGGCGCCATATCGATACCCAGGCCTGATCAAAATGGTCAAAACGATCAGCCGCCATGGGCATTCGCGTCGCCAACGTCTGCAAGCGCTTCGGCGACTTCCGCGCCGTCGATGACGTCAGTGTCGATGTGGACAGTGGCTCACTGGTGGCCTTGCTTGGTCCGTCCGGATCCGGCAAGAGCACCCTCCTGAGGCTGATCGCCGGCCTTGAGGAAGCTGACGAGGGACGTATCTGGATCACGGGTGAAGAAGCCACCGATCGCACGGTCCAGGACCGACAGGTGGGCTTCGTGTTCCAGCACTTCGCCCTGTTCAAGCACCGCACCGTGCGCCAGAACGTGGGCTTTGGTCTGGAGCTGCGCGTCTGGAAGCGCGAGGCCATTCGCCGTCGCGTGGATGAACTGTTGGAGTTGGTGCAATTGCAGGGCTTTGGCAACCGCTACCCCTCCCAGCTCTCTGGCGGGCAGCGTCAACGCGTGGCCCTGGCCCGGGCCTTGGCGGTGCAGCCGCGGGTGTTGTTGCTGGATGAGCCGTTCAGCGCCCTCGATGCCAAGGTCCGCAAAGAATTGCGTGCCTGGCTGCGCAACCTTCACGATGAGATGCACGTCACCACCGTGATCGTGACCCACGATCAAGAGGAGGCCATGGAGGTGGCCGATCGGATCGTGGTGATGAACCACGGCAAAGTGGAGCAGATCGGCACACCCGCCGAGATCTATGACCAGCCAGCCTCGCCGTTTGTGATGAGCTTCATTGGCGCGGTGAACGTCGTGCCTGCGGGTGCGATCGGCATTGCCGGTGCTGGCGCAAATGCCCATCCGGCTGCGGCGCAGCTGTTCGTGCGCCCCCACGACGTTGAAGTGTTCAGGGAGCCGCAGGCGGACACCGTGCCCGTTGAGCTGCGCCGCCTCAGCCACCTGGGGCGGGATCTGCAGGCCGAGCTGCTGATGGCCGATGGCAGCGTGATCACAGCTCAGATCCCACGTGAGCAGATGGCCTTCGAGAGCATTAGCCCCGGCGCCAGGTTGCATGTTCGCAGCCGGGATGCGCGCGCCGCGATGGGCCTGTTCGGAGCTTCCCCTGTCAGTGATCGGACAGCGCGGCCGCGTTGAACGCGGCCTCGTCGCCAAGGGCCGAATCGCTCGACTGGCGCACGCGTGCGGCCGGGAAGACGAGACGGAAGCGCGAGCCCTTGCCGACCTCGCTCTGGATCATCAGCTCG
>CALJTZ010000066.1 GCA_937975655.1 uncultured Synechococcus sp.
ATCTGTGATGCCCTATGGCTTGAACACCAACGGCTACAACAACGGCAAGGCCGAGGTGAAGGATGTGATCTGTGTGGCCTACAACTGCGCTGATCACAACCAGTTGGTGGGTGTTCGCGTGGCCGCCACGATGAACAACCTCAATGACCCCCGCAACCCCACCTCGGGGAACTTCCTCAGCCTCGGCAGCGAGCAGTTCTTCAGCGTAGGAGAAGATTCACCCACCTTCAACCGCCTGCGGGCCAGCTACACCCACTACATCCCGGTGAACTGGCTGAAGGTGTTCAAGGGCTGCCGTCCCAAGCCCGGTCAGGCGGCGGATTGCAAGCAGGCCCTGGCCTTCCAGGCCTCCGTGGGCTCGAACGTGGGCAATCTCCCCACCTATGAGGCCTTCTGCCTGGGCGGCTCCAACTCCGTTCGCGGCTACTACGACTGTGACCTCGGCGTGGGCAAGAACTTCGGTGAGGCCACCCTTGAATACCGCTTCCCGCTGTTCAGCATCATCAGCGGAGAGCTGTTCGTTGATGGCGGCACCACCTTTGGCAGCCAGGCCAGCGTGGGTGGCAACCCCGGCGGCCTGCTCAACAAGCCTGGCCAGGGTTTCTCCGTGGGTACGGGTTTGATCGTTACCACCCCCGTGGGGCCCCTGCGCCTGGAGGTGGCCAGCCAGGACTTCACGGGTGAGTACCGCTTCAACCTCGGTGTGGGTTGGAAGTTTTGATGGGAGTCCGGCCATGACCATCTGGCCCAGGGATTACAGCCAGGCCTGGACCTTCGCCTCCGCCGTGGAGCGCACCGGCATCGGCCTGCACAGCGGTGGCCAGGCGCGGGTGCGGCTGGAACCTTCCGATCAGCCTGGATACCGCGTGGGTTGGCTGGATGCCCCCGATCTCGCCCTGGTGCGTCTGGCCCCTGAGCAGGTGTGTGAAACCCAGCTCTGTACGGCCCTGCAGCTCAATCAGCGGCGCCTGGCCACGGTGGAGCATCTGCTGGCGGCCCTGGCTGGGGTGGGCATCAGCTCCGCCACGATCTTGGTGGATGGATCCGAGATTCCGTTGCTGGATGGTTCGGCTCAGCCCTGGGTGGAGGCCATCGCCGAAGCGGGTCTTCAGGGTTTGGGGGAGCGGCCCGCCTCGGCGCCCCTCACCGCTCCGATCACCCTGCAGCAGGGCCAGAGCTTCGCCACGGCCCTGCCCAGCGACCGACTGCGCCTGGGGGCCGCCATTGAGTTCGCCCAGCCCGCCATCGGCCGGCAACTGTTCTCCCTGGAGCTCACCCCCCAGACCTTTGTGGAGCAGATCGCCCCGGCCCGCACCTTCGGCTTCCGCGAGCAGGTGGAGCAACTCCTGGCTGCTGGGCTGATCAAGGGCGGCGCTCTGGATAACGCTCTGGTGTGTGATGGAGCCCAGTGGCTGAATCCGCCCCTGCGCTTCGCCGATGAACCGGTGCGCCATAAGCTCCTGGATCTGCTGGGGGATCTCGCCCTGGCGGGTCTGCCCCAGGCCCAGGTGTTCGCCTTCCGTGGTTCCCATGGATTGCACACGGCCCTGGCGTCTGCCCTGGCGTCTGCCTCTCGCCCCCTGCCCGTCTGATCGCCTTGACTGCACCCACCTCGTCATCGGGCCATCCCACTGCGCCTGTGCTCAGCAGCGAGCAGATCCAGGGCTTGTTGCCCCATCGCTACCCGTTTGCCCTGGTGGATCGGGTGATCGAGCATGAGCCGGGCAAGCGGGCCGTGGCCATCAAGAACGTCACCTTCAATGAGCCCCAGTTCCAGGGCCATTTCCCCGGTCGCCCCTTGATGCCGGGGGTGCTGATTGTGGAGGCCATGGCCCAGGTCGGCGGCCTGATCGTGACCCAGATGCCGGATCTGCCCAAGGGGCTGTTCGTGTTTGCCGGCATCGATGGCGTGCGCTTTCGCCGGCCGGTGGTGCCCGGCGATCAGCTGGTGATCAGCTGTGAGTTGCTCAGCCTCAAGCGTCAGCGCTTTGGCAAGGTGAAGGCGGAGGCCAAGGTGGATGGCGAGCTGGTGTGCGCCGGTGAGCTGATGTTCTCTCTGGTGGACTGACCGCTGTGATGACCAGCAGTCCTGCGACAGAAACCAACATTCACCCCACGGCGGTGGTGGATCCCCGAGCCCAGCTGGAGCCTGGCGTGGAAATAGGCCCCTATGCGGTGATCGGTCCGGAGGTGTCCATCGGGGCCGGCAGTCGCATCGGTCCCCATGTGGTGCTGGATGGCCGCGTGCGCATGGGCCGCCGCAACCGCATTTTCCCCGGCGCCTGCATTGGCGCTGAACCCCAGGATCTCAAATACAACGGCGCCTCCACGGAAGTCGTGATGGGCGATGACAACTCGATTCGCGAGTGCGTCACCATCAACCGCGCCACCAACGAGGGTGAGCAGACCCGCATCGGCAACGGCAATCTGTTGATGGCCTACAGCCACTTGGGCCACAACTGCCTGCTGGGCGATCGCATCGTGATCGCTAACGGGGTGGCCGTGGCGGGCCATGTGGTGATCGGTGATCGTGCCGTGGTGGGTGGTGTGCTGGGCATCCACCAGTTCGTCCACATCGGCACCATGGCCATGGTGGGGGGGATGAGTCGCATCGACCGAGATGTGCCCCCCTTCGCCATCGTGGAGGGCCATCCCGGCCGCTTGCGTGGTCTGAACCGCATCGGCATCAAGCGCAGCGGCCTGGCTGAGCTCGATGACGGTGCTCAGGCCAAGCAGCTGCAACAGGTCTGGGCCGAGCTCTACCGCAGCGATGCGGTGCTGGCCGATGCCCTCAAGGCCGTGCGCCAGTTCGCGCTGCATCCACCCGCCGAAACCCTGGTGAGCTTCCTGGAGGCCATGTCGAGCTGCAAGATCGCCGCCGCGCGCACCGGCCGGCCCGGCCCGGTGCTCGTGGACATTCCAAAAGATATCACCCGCGATCGTTGCAAGTTCGATTACCCCAAAGAGATCTCAATGCGCTCGTATAACCCGGTGATCAAGGGTCACTCGGGGCAGATCAAGAAAGCGGTGCAGTTGATGTTGTCGGCCGATAGGCCCATGATCTACACGGGCGGTGGAATTATTCTCGGCAATGCATCTCCAGTGC
>CALJTZ010000067.1 GCA_937975655.1 uncultured Synechococcus sp.
CAGCCGCCTGGGTCGCCAGGCCGAGCGCAACGACAGAGCCCAGGCCAGCTGCGCCGTGTGGCTGCCGCCCCCGGTATCCCCCCAGGACGACCCGCTGGCGCCGTTGATCGTCGATCTGTTCGACATCGGCTGTCTGCTGTTCGGCGAGTACGTGCAGGCCTCAGGGGCGGTGTTCAACTACTACGTGGACCTGCGCCAGATCATTTCCGATCCCAACCTTTTCCACCGGGTGCTGCATGCCTACGGCGAGCGCATGCAGGGGCTGCTGTTTGATCGCATTGCCGGCATTCCCTACGGCTCCTTGCCCACGGCCACGGGCCTCTCGCTGCAACTCAAGAAACCGCTGATCTATCCCCGCAAGGAAGTGAAAGCCCACGGCGCCCGGCGCCTGATCGAGGGGGATTTCAACGCTGGCGACACTGCGGTGGTGGTGGACGACATCCTGATCACCGGTGGCAGCGTGCTCGAGGGCATCGCCAAGCTCGAGGGCTCCGGGCTCGTGGTGCGGGATGTGGTGGTGTTCATCGACCACGGCGGCAAAGCCCGCCAGCGGCTGGCCGATGCCGGCTACCGCACCCATGCGGTGCTGAAGCTGGCTCAGATCACCAGGGCCCTACGCCAGGCCGGACGGCTCACAGCCGAGCAGGCCGTGAGCCTGGGCAGCCATCAATCCTGAACTGCCAGGGGGGTGTGGCGTGCCTCGATCAGCGCCTGCACAAAGCGACGCCGCTGAAAGCGGGTCCAGATGTCGGCAGCTTCAAAACCGGGGCGGGCCTGGAAGCGCTGCCACCACTGGCGCAGATCCTCCCGCTCCAGCAGCGGCAGCTCGCCGGCCATGCTGAGCCGCGCCAGCAACACCGCCACCACAATGTCGGCGCTGCAGAGGCGATCCCCCAACAGCCCGGCTCCAGCACCCGGGGCCGGCAACCCGCGCAGGTAGGCCTGCACCTGCGCACGCATGGCCTGCAGCGTGAGGGCGAGGGGCGCTTGGGTAAGCGTGGCGAGCCGTTGGCGATCCTGCTGGGCCTTGGCCCGCAGGGAAGCGCCGCCATCCGACGCCTGCGCCGCCCGGGCCTCCAGGCTGCGGCTCAGCCCCCCCAGCACCCGCTTCACCACAGGCAGCAGCAGGGGTTTCGCCACCAGCAACTTGCTGAAGGTGAGCGTTTCAATCGAGATGGCGTAGTGATCCTCCACCACCTGGCCGATGGCCGGGGCCAGGGATGCATCGGCATCCAGCCAGGCGTCGCCAGCCTGACGGGCGCTGTAGGCCAGGATCTCCGCGCTGTCGGTGAGCAGCAGTCCAGGGCCCCGCAGGGTGGGCACGGTCATGTGGGGGTTGAGCTGCCGGTAGGCATCGCTCAGCTGCTGCTTGGCCAGGTGGATATCCAGAAGCCGGCTGGTGGTCTCCACCCCTGCTTCCGCCAGGGCCAAGCGCGCCACCATCGAGTAGTAGGAGGGCGCAGCGTGAAACAGCTCCAGCACGGGCATCTCCGGATCTGCCCCGAGGGTGCTGCATCCGCTGGCCCCACGCCAGGGCCACCGCAATCGCCGAAACCGTTTGAACCGTTACCAACCCTCCCGCCCATCGGTGGTGTCATGACG
>CALJTZ010000068.1 GCA_937975655.1 uncultured Synechococcus sp.
TGGAGTTCAGACGTGTGCTCTTCCGATCTAGGCTCCAGCTGCTCATGGGCCACATTCATCTCTATGGACTAGGGGCCCCTGAGCGGGCCGCCGGCCACTACCAGACCGTTCACGACGCCACGACCGACCCGGCTTACCGCCAACTGGCCCAGCAGGGCCTAGTGCTCTGCCAGAACGCTCCCACTCCCGAGCCGGCAGCCATGGCCGAGCCCCTACCGGCAGCCACTGCCCCCGCCATGCCCTGGCTGGAGCAACTCCACGACCCAGGGGCCACCGCAGTGCCCGTTCAGCCCCACACTGCGGCCAGTCCGTGGCTGGAGCCATCGCGCCAGGCGCCGAAGGCCACCGCCCCGGAACCCATGGCGTCGCCCCCTCCGCCAACCGCCGAGCCATCTGAACCGTCTCAACCCAGTGAGCCAGCCGAGGAGCCGGCCGAGGAACTGCCAACAGAAAGCCCCCTGGCCTTCGATCCCGCCGAGGAGGCGGAACTGGCCAAGGGGCTCCTGAAGGTGGTGCTGCGCTAGCTCAACCGGCGGCCGTGGAGCGGCGGCGGCGGGTGCGGTTGGCGGGCATCTCCGGCTCTTCCACCCGGGCCGGTGCGGCCTCCACCGGAGCGGCAACAGCAGCAGGCGCTGGTGCCGGAGCACCCACCGCAGCCAGCTCCCGCTGGGGTTGCGGGGCCCGCTCAGAGCGCTCGCGGTTGCCATCACGGCGGCCGCGGGGAGCCGGACGGCTATCGGGCTCGGCATCGGCACGGCCCTTGTAGGCGGGGGTGCCACCGGGGGCGGGCTGCACCAGGCAAATGATCAGGGGTTCCACCTGCAGTTCGCGGCGCAGGCGGCGCTGCAGGCCCACCTCAATCTCCCGTTGGACACCCATCCAGTCCACATCGGGGGCCTTGCCGCCGCTGTTGCGCGACAGCTGCTGCCAGCGATTTTCCAGCACCCAGGTGATCTCGCGCTCGGCCCAGAGGCTCATCTTGCGCGGATCGGCGGCGGTAACGACACCGCGCAGGTTCACCCGAGGCGGCGCGGCCATCACGCCATCGGTGCTCACCACCGCCAGCAGGGTGATGACGCCATCTTCCGCCAGCTGCTGGCGCTCCTTGAGCACCCGGGCATCCACGATGCCGTTGCGGGAGGCATCCAGCAGTTCGATGCCCGCCTTCACCGGATCACCCTTGCTGATCGAATCGGCGGTGAGCTGCACAACGTCGCCGTTGTCGATGATCAGGGTGTTTTCCACGGGGATCCCCATGGAGTGGCCCGTCTTGGCGTGGGCCACGAGCATGCGGTGCTCACCGTGCACGGGCACGAAGAACTTGGGCCTAGTGAGAGCCAGCATCAGCTTCTGGTCTTCCTGGAAGCCGTGGCCGGACACGTGGATGCCCTCGCCCTTGCCGTAGACAACCTTGGCGCCGAGCATCATCAGCCGGTCGATGGTGTTCACCACCGAGATGGTGTTCCCCGGAATCGGGCTGGCCGAGAAAATGATGGTGTCAGTGCTCTTCACCTGCACCTGGGGGTGCTCGCCGCGGGAGATGCGGCTCAGGGCGGCCAGCGGTTCACCCTGGCTGCCGGTCATCAGCAACAGGGTTTCACGGTCGGGCAGATCACGGATCTGCTTAATGGGCACGAACAGATCGTCGGGGGCGCGCATGTAGCCCAACTCCCGGGCCTTGGCGATCACATTCAGCATGGAGCGGCCCAGCAGGCCCACCTTGCGGCCGTTCTTGAGGGCCAGCTCGAGAATCATCGCCACCCGGTGAATCGAGCTGGCGAAGGTGGTGATGATCACCCGGCCTTCCGCCTGGGAGATGTGGCGATCCAGGCAGGGGAACACCGAGCGCTCGGGGGGGCAGAAGCCCGGCACTTCCGCGTTGGTGGAATCGCTGAATAGACACAGCACCCCTTTCTCGCCGTAGTGGGCCAGGCGGGCCATGTCGAAGGTTTCGCCATCGACGGGCGTGTGGTCGAACTTGAAGTCGCCGGTGAAGATCACCGTGCCCACGGGGGTGGTGATGGCCAGCGAGAAGCTGTCTGCCATCGAGTGGGTGTTGCGGATGAACTCCACCGAGAAGTGCTGGCCCACCTTCACCACGTCGCGGGGGGCGACGGTTTCGAGGATGGTGCGATCCATCACACCGGCCTCCTCCATCTTTCCGGTGAGCATGGCCAGCGCCAGGCGCGGGCCGTGAATCACGGGGATGTTGAAGTTCTTGAGGTGGTGGGCAATGCCACCGATGTGATCTTCGTGACCGTGGGTCACGATCATGCCGCGGATGCGCTTCTGGTTTTCCTTCAGATAGCTGGTGTCCGGCATCACCACATTGACGCCGTGCA
>CALJTZ010000069.1 GCA_937975655.1 uncultured Synechococcus sp.
GGTGTTGATGGCGGATGGCCAGGTGGTGGAGATGGCCCCGCCGGAGCAGTTCTTCACCAACCCCCGCCACGAGCGCAGCCGGCAGTTCCTCAGTCAGATCGCCTGAGATTGTTGGCTGCCTCCAGCACCGGCTGAGGGGCTCCGGCCAGATAGCGGGCCGTTTGCTCCAGGTCCATCGGCTTGGCAAACAGATAACCCTGGCCCCAGTGGAAGCCCTGGCGTTGCAGCCAGTGACGCTGATGCTCGGTTTCCACTCCCTCGGCCGTGGTGTGCAGGCCAAGGGCTTCGGCCAGGGTCTGGATCCCTTCCAGGATGCGATTGCTGGCCTGCTCAGGGGCATCGAGCAGCTTCACGAAGCTCATGTCCACCTTGAGGGTGTGGAACGGGTAGCTGTTCAAGCGGCTCAGGGAGGAGTACCCCGTCCCGAAGTCGTCGATAGCCAGGCGGATGCCGCGGCGATGGAGCTGATCCAGCGTGTCCGCCAGCTCAGCCGGTGGCCCTTGCAGGGCGTGCTCCACGAGTTCCAGCTGCAGGTGCCACTGGCGGGGCAGGGATTCACGATCCACGATGGCCAGCAGTCGGGCAATGGCCGCCGGACTGTCCAGCACGGCGGCCGAGAGGTTCACGCTCAGCACCATCGGCCGGTCATGGTTGAGGCTGGCCGCCAGGTGGTGACTGCCGCGGATCGCCTGGCTGAGCATCTGCAGATCCAGCTCGCCCAGCAGGTTGGCCTGCTCGGCGGCCGGCAGAAAGTTGCTGGGTGGCAGCACCTGGCCGTCGCTGCTCTGCCAACGGGCCAGGGCTTCCACGCCCAGCACCTGCCCACTGCTGAGTTCCACCAGGGGCTGGAAGTGGGTGAGCAGCTGTCCCCGATGCAGGCCTTCCCGCAGTTGGCCCTCCAGCTGCAGATCGGCCTGGGCCTGGATCCGGGAGGCGAGATCGATGAAGCGGTAGTGGCTCCCTGGGCGTCGTGCGGCGTCCCGCAGGGCCATGGCCGCGTCGGCCAGCAGGGTTTCGGCGCTGGCGTAGTTGTCGCGGAACAGGGCAATGCCGATGGCCACCGGCGATCCCAGCCACTGCCCGGCAATGGTGACCGGCTTTTGAAGCTGTTCGATGATCAGGGCCGTCAGCGCGCTGACGCGGTCTTCACTGCTCTCAAAGGGCAGCAGCACAAGCCATTCGTGGTCGCTGAGTTCCCCGCAACTGGCGTTCTCGGGAACCAAGCGGCTGAGCCGCTGCTGTAGCTCGTGGCGCAGGGTGTCGGCCACGGCATCGCCGAGGGTGGAGGCGATGCGCCGCAGTTCCTTTAACTCCATCCGCAGCAGCGCAAAGCAGGCGTGGTTGTTGAGGTTGATCAACAGTTCCACCATGCTGAGAATCTGCTCCTTCCCCACGATCAGTGCGGGGCTGTTCTCTCGCTGCGGTGTCTGTCGCCGCAGGCCTTCTTGGAGCCGCGCCTGTTCGGAATCCTGCAGCATCCGGCTCTCGCGGCGGAGTTCCATCAGCTGCTCCACCAGTCGGGCCAACCGTTCGAGAGCTGTGATCTGTTGGGCGGTGGGTTGGCGGGGCCGATGATCCACGGCGCACAGGCTGCCAAGGGCCATGCCATTGCGTGAGATCAGGGGGAAGCCGGCGTAGAAGCGGATGTGAGGAGCTTCCACCACCAGCGGGTTATCCCTGAACCGTTCATCCAGCAGGGTGTCCTCAATGATCAGCGGCGTGCGCTGGAGGATGGTGTGGCCGCAGAAGGAGATGTTGCGTGGCGTTTCCCGTGCTTCCAGGCCGATGCAGCTCTTAAACCACTGCCGGTTTTCATCCACCAAGCTGATGATGCCGATGGGGGTGTCGGCGATATCACGCACCAGATAGCTGATGTCATCGAATTCTTGCTCGTCGCCGCTGTCGAGAATCCCGTAGCTGCGTAGTTCCTGCAGCCGGGCTCGGTCGTTCGCCGGAATGGGTGCGTTGAGCATGGATCCGGTCTAGCCCCCGCAACCTAGCCAGGGCTTCTCAGCTGGCCACCACTCCGTTGGCATGCTCCTGCAACAGCAGGGTCATGGCCTCGGTGTTGAGGGGCCGCTGGAACAGATAGCCCTGAAACGCATCGCAGCCCAGCTCCTTGAGTGTCAACAGCTGTTGCTCGGTTTCCACGCCCTCGGCAAGGCATTGGAGTCCCAGCTCGTGGGCCATCAGGATCGTGGCTTTGACGATGCTGCAATCCGCCGGAAGGTTGCTCAGCCGCTCCACGAAGCAGCGATCGATCTTGAGCTGGTGGAGTGGCAGCCGCTGCAGGAGCGCGAGGGAGGAAAATCCGGTGCCGAAATCATCGATCACAATCGTGATGCCAATGTCGCGCAGCGCCTTCAGGGCATGCACCGAAGCATCGATATTTTCCATGATGACGCTTTCGGTGATTTCGAGCTCCAGCGCATCACCCGGCACTTCCGCGTCGCGCATGGCGGCCTGCAGATGACCTTGCTCGACGTGGCCATGGCCCATGCGGCGCGCAGCCGCCACCTTGAGCA
>CALJTZ010000070.1 GCA_937975655.1 uncultured Synechococcus sp.
TGACGACCTCACACCCACTTGTCAGCTGAACAACCTGGTGGGACTACACATCTAGTGGTAAGGCGATCCACTCACCCGCGCCATCCCCAAATGGGGATAGCTCTGTCAGGATTGACAGATGCTGGCAAAGGCCCACGCCAATTTGCAGGGTTGAGAGGTGGATTTTCCTTGATATCGCAGGAAAGAAACCCTTCAGAATCCAGAACGATCACGGCCTGAGTCCGTCATTCGCTGATCTGGCTAGATCTGGCGGAAGACACCACCCAACCGCTAAGACAGCTCAGAATTCCACTCTTCAGAGAAGCCCAAACTACCCATGGGAGACCTTCTGAGAGACGCACACCATCATGGAGAGCTGCAAAAAAGACAGAGAAATCTCGTGGATGCCGATGTGTATTTCCCTATGATGACAACCTTGCATCCCGCCCATGGACCTGAGGCAGTCACTGCACCTGGAGGACATCAGAGGCGTCGCACCACTGCGCAAGTGGTATTTGGCCTCAGGACTGGAGACCAGCGTGATTTTTGCCATGCGTTCTCGTCTGATGTTATTCCACTTTTGGAATATGGTTGGAGCATCGCCGCAAAAAGATGTGCTCGGCTGTTTCACCACTGGTGCTGAAACCCTCCAACAACTGGAGGCAAGCCGTTCGGGCATTCTCGTGGCCACCCAATCCCTGGAAGACATGGGGGGAGATGATTTAATCCAGCAAGCACTGCTAATTCAACCTGATCTCGCAACCCTTCTGTTTGTCGAAGACGAAGACCTGACGACACAGCCCAGCAGGGGCTATCGCTCAAATGTGATTATTGCTACGCGGGATTTATGCACCCCTGAGGTCGAGTTTCACACAGCATTCTTTGCTGCCATTGGCAGGGCCAAGTACCGATCGCCCTCCATTAAGCCGGCCACAGTCAACAGCCACGGCACAGAGCACATTGAACTCACCCGAGTAGAACGGCAATTGCTACAGTTTTACGCCAAGGGTTTATCGGTTAGAGAGATGGCGGAACATCTTCCTTACACCTACGACACCACCAAAACCTACAGCCGCAATCTCCTACTCAAGCTAGGGGTGAATAACCGTCAAAAGGCTTTGGTCCGTGCCCTCGAGATTGGGCTGCTGCGGCGATAAGCCCATGCCCCTCAGCCGCTACCCATGCGCCCGATCTGCCGCATCCTGAATCAACATGCCAGACCAATACCCGCCCGCCCGGAGGTTCTGACGGTGGTGATCTGCTGACACCCTCGCCTGAAGCAGCGCCTCAAACCAGACCATGGCCTGAGCGCAAAACGTAGACAGCGATGACGGCAGCCCAGCGACCCCTCACCAAGCTCGTTGATCTGACCCTTCGCCCACTGCGGGCTGCCGCCACAGCCCTCCGCGGCCGTCGCTCCAGCCAGCCCTCGGGCGCGGTGGAGAGCCCTGCAGCCCTGGCGGAACGGCCCTCAGCCAGCACCCACGTGGTGTTCCTGCCCCGCGATCCCCAGTGGGGCTACTGCTTCTGGGAGATCAATGCAGCGGACCAGGAGCGGGCCCGTGCGCTCGGAGCCACGCTCCTGTGCCTGCGCCTGGAGGATGTGACCGGCCTCGACAGCAACCGGGCCCATCCCCATGCCCTGATGGAACTGGTGGTGGACCAGAAGGCCCACGAGTGGTATCTGCCGGTACCCGTGGCCGATCGGGACTACCGCATCGAACTGGGCTACCGCCTGGCCAGTGGGGGCTGGCTAGCCCTCGCGGTGTCCTCAACGGCACGGGTGCCAGGCCATGGCCCCAGCGAGGTGGTGGCCGATGCCTTTGTGCCCTTCTCCCTGGAAGCACCGATCACGGCCATGCCGCAGCCGGTGGTTAGTGGCGGCGTGGAGCATGAGCGGATCTATCAACTGGCCACGGCTGCTGCTGTACACAGCCGCCGCGTGGGCTCGGAGGTGCTGCATGAGTGGGATCAGAGCGCCGTGCCGAGCGGGGAGCTGAACGCTTCCGGCGCAGGCCTCTGGGCCAGCGGCCGCAGCGAATCCGGTCGTGGCGGCGTGCGACCGCGCTCCTTCTGGTTGGTGGCTGATGCGGAGCT
>CALJTZ010000071.1 GCA_937975655.1 uncultured Synechococcus sp.
GCGGGGCTGAAGCTCAGCGCTCAGGAGCCAGAGCTCATCGTGCAAAACCTGGGTCTGATCGGGCGTGCCCACATACCAGGGGGCTTCTGGATCGACCGACAGTTCTTCATGGAGCAGCAGCAGCCCCTCCAGAACACAGGCAGCGAACTCCGGTGTCATTCGCAACAGAAGAAGAAACCATCCAGGCACGGCGTCAGGCACCTCGGCAAGACCTTGTCAAGGGGATCGACCTGGGTTGGGATTCGCTCAGAGAGGAGGACCAGGCTGGATCTGGTCCGGTGCGAGATTCATCGGATGGGTCGTCCTCTGCAGGCCCCCCAGGCCACAGAACTCAAGGGGTTTGTTGGTAGAGATATTCGAGCCGTTCACGGCTGAAGTCCACGTAAAGCACCTCCTCGCCAGGCTCGGGGGCCTCAGGGTGAACCATGCGACGCTCCTGAGCCGAAGAGAACGAACCCCGTCCGCCCGTTCTGCGCAGGTTTTGTGTCATCAACGCAAAGGCGCCTCCTCCGATTGCCACAAAGCAGACCAGGTAAACCGCAGCCAACAGGTCGTTCATGGGGCAAGCCCGCTTTGGAGATAGCCTAGTGTGAAGAAATGTGAAACGCGACCCTGTTCCCGCCATGGGCGCTAAGCACGCCCGGGCCAAGGCGCAGCAGGTCAACGCGGATCCGACGCAGAACGCGGCATGCACTGACTTAAATTATTAAGGAACTATGTGCTTGCAAGCAGAAGCCCCCAGATATGCGGCATTCCGTTTGACACCTCCCGTCACCCTTCTCTCGCATCTGGGCGACTCCTGCGAGCCCATCTCCACCGATCCCTATCCCAGCAAGGCAGAGCTGCTGAGCTGCTTGCCATCGGACTTAACCACGTTCAACCCGATCAAAGCCTGGGGAAGCCTGGCGATGTCGCTGGGCCTGTCGCTTCTGGCCTACGGCGTTGGCACGCAAATCCCGTTGACGCTGAACGCCAGCCCCCTGTGGATCATCTATGCCGTCGTCACGGGCACCGTGGCGATGGGTTGCTGGGTGATTGCCCATGAATGTGGCCACAATGCCTTCCACCCCAATCGCCGACTGGAAACGTGGGTTGGCTTTTTCTTGCACAGCGTGCTGCTGGTTCCCTATTTCAGCTGGGTTCGCAGCCATGCTGTTCACCATGCCCATTGCAATCATTTAGAAGGGGGTGAAACCCACGTGCCCCCGAGGGAAAGCTCCACCTCAGGGCGCATCACGGAGAGACTGAAAGCCCAGCTGGGGTCAAGGCTTTTTGGAAGCTTGTCATTAATCAACCACTTACTCCTGGGTTGGCCTCTGTATCTATTCCTGGGGGCGACTGGCGGCGAGGATTACGGCTCTCCCACCTCCCACTTCTGGAATGGTGAACCCTTTGCCAATGGTCAACGTGCGCTCTTCCCCGCATCATTCCGGGGCTTGATGATCCGCTCGAATCTCGGCTTGCTGGTGATGCTGCTGGCACTGGGCCTTGCCGCGATGCAGTTTTCACTGGCTCGTGTGATCTGCGTGTATGGCCTTCCCTACCTGGTGATTAACTTCTGGCTTGCAACGTACACGTGGCTCCAACATACAGACCTCACGATTCCACATTTCTCCAACGATCAATGGTCATGGACTAAAGGTGCCCTGCAAACCGTTGACCGACCCTACGGGCCATTGCTCAACTTCTTGCACCATGGCATTGGTTCAACCCATGTCTGCCATCACATCAATTCCCGAATTCCTCACTACAACGCTTGGCGGGGCACTGATTATCTGAGACGTCGCTATCCGAATCTGGTGCGCTACGACTCCACTCCCATTCATCAGGCGTTGTGGCGCGTAGCCAGCCGTTGCGGTGCCGTCCGCCGGAACCCAACTGACGGTGCCTTTTACTTCTGCTCAACCTAAGCAGCGAGCGGTGCAGGCCACAACACGCCGTTCATGAGGCCATCGCGACATCGTGAATCTGGTACGTGAAGCTCTGGTGGGGTTGAACTCCCACCGCCAGTGAAGACGACCTCGCTGGGGGGCCATGCTGGCCCCACCGGCCCCACCCACCCAATGCCTGCAGCGGGTTCAGCCTTCGCTCAGCTTCACCAGCACCTGCACCAGACGCGCCTGCTGGGCTCTATCAGCAGCACCCTCTACTACGACCAGAACACGGTGATGCCGGCCGCCGGTGCCGATTGGCGCGGTGAGCAGCTGGCCCTACTAGCCGGACAACTGCACGAACATCAGAGCAGTGACGCCTACGCCGAGCTGGTGGCAGCGGCCGAAGCCGAGCTCGACGCCGATGCCGCTCCCCAGCGCCGCCGCAACCTGCAATTGCTGCGGCTGGAGTTGGAGCGCCAGCGCTGCCTCGATCCAGCCCTGGTGAGTGCCCTGGCCAAGGCCCAGTCCCGCGGCAATGCGGTGTGGCAGGACGCCCGCGCCCGCCATGATTTCGCCACCTTCGCCCCATCCCTGAAGGAGCTGATCGCCCTGCGCCGCCAGCAGGCCAGCCAGCTGGCCGCCGCCGAACCGGTGACCCGCAGCCCCTGGGAAATCCTGGCCCAGCCCTTTGAGCCGGATGTGAGCAAGGCACGGCTGGAGGAGCTGTTTGCACCCCTCAAATCCGAACTGCCGGCGTTGCTGCAGCAGGTGGCCGGCAGCACCCAGGTGAAGCCCTCTACCGCTGATCTGCCGGAGGCCCTGCAGGAGCAGCTATCCGCCGATCTGCTGAACAGCTGGGGCTACGACGCCCGCCGCTGCCAGCGCTCCCGCTCCGCCCACCCCTTCTCCTGCACCGTGGGGCCGGCCGACTTCCGCATCACCACCAGGGTGGTGCCGGGGCAGCCGCTCTCGGCCTTCCTGGCCACCGCCCACGAGTGGGGGCATTCGCTCTACGAGCAGGGCCTGCCCCGCACCGACGATCACTACTTCCCCTGGCCCCTGGGGGAAGCCACCTCGATGGGGGTGCACGAGTCGCAGTCGCTGTTCTGGGAATGCCGCGTGGCCCGCAGCCGCAGATTCGCCGAGCGCTGGCACACCCGCTTCTCGGCTGGCCCGGATGGCGATCCCTGGAACGGCGCCTTCGGGTTCTGGCGTGCCCTGAACCCGCTCAAGCCCGGTCTGATCCGCGTGGAGGCCGATGAGCTCAGCTACTGCCTGCACATCGTGCTGCGCTTTGAGCTGGAGCTGGCGCTGCTGGAGCAAGACATGCCGGTGGAGGAGTTGCCGCAGCAGTGGAACCAGCGGATGCAGGAGCTGCTCGGCATCCAGCCCGCCAACGACGCCGAAGGCTGCCTGCAGGACATCCATTGGGCGGAGGGCCTTTTTGGCTACTTCCCCTCCTATGCCCTCGGCCATCTGATCAGCGCCCAGCTGGCCGAGGCCATGGAACGGGACTTGGGCAGCATCGCGGGGCGGGTGGCAGCCGCCGATGAGGCCAGCTTGCGCCGCTGGCTGGCAGAACGGATGTGGCCCCTCGGCCGGGCCGTGAATGGCGAGGAGCTGGTGCAGCAGGTGAGCGGCAGCCCCCTCAGCGCAGCCCCCTTCCTGCGCTATTTGCGGGCCAAACTGGAACAGCTGCTGGAGCAGCCGTGAAGGGAAGCGGGATGGCGCTCCGTAAGATGCCGGCCTGCCGTTTGGAACCCGCTGTATGGCGAACATCGACCACGCCCCGAGCCGCACGATGCTCAACCTGCTGCACGTGCTGCCGGCCTTCGCCGATGAAGCCGAGCTGCGGCTGAACGCCATCGTGGAGCTCAACTCCATGACGATCAACAAGTACGAGCTGATCACCGAGACCGGCCACCTCAAGCTCGACCGCGTGGGCTATTCCTCCCTGGCCTATCCCTTCGCCTACGGCTGCATTCCCCGCACCTGGGACGAGGACGGCGATCCCCTCGACATCGAGATCGTGGGCGTGACCGAACCCCTGGTGCCCGGCTCCCTGGTGGAGGCCCGCATCATCGGCATCATGACCTTCGACGATGGCGGCGAGGTGGACGACAAGGTGATCGCCGTGCTGGCGGACGACAAGCGCATGGACCACATCACCAGCTACACCCAGCTCGGTGCCCAGTGGGTGAAGGAAACCCAGTACTACTGGGAGCACTACAAGGATCTCAAGAAGCCCGGCACCTGCAAGGTGAACGGCTTCTTCGAACCGACCGAGGCCGTGCGCATCATCAAAGAGTGCGAACAGCGCTACCTCGACACCATCGATGCCAAGTTGGTGAACTGATGTACCGGGCGTCCAGCTCTGATTCCCTGGGTGCAGGTTCTCCGCGAACCTGCACTTTTTTCACGTTGGTCCGGGATTCACGCGACTAGCTTGAAGAATCTCGGCTGCCGCGTTCACAGACTGCAGTCCACGCCCCTGCCATGATGCGCCGCCAGATCCTGCCCTCCCTGTTGCTGAGCGGCCTGTCCCTCAGCCTTGCTGCTGCAGTTGCTGCCGAACCGCAGAGCGTGCCACAGCCAGCGAGTGGAGCCATGGCCGCTGCGCCCGCCGCTGCCACGGTGGCCACCCCTGTGGCCATCCAGCTCTCCCTGAGCAAACGGGAAATCAGCCTGGTGCGCGACGGCAAGGTTGTGAACCGCTGGCCGGTGGTGATCGGCGCCCCAGAAACGCCTACACCCACGGGGTCTTTCCAGGTCACCACCAAGGTGGTGAACCCCGTGTACGCCAGCACAACCACCGGCAAGGTGAAAGGCGTTGGCGCCCTTGGCTATCGCTGGATCGGCTTCCACAAACAGGGCCGCAACGACTTCGGCATTCACGGCACGCCCTGGCCCTGGTGGGTGGATGCCCGTGCTGCCGTGAGCCACGGCTGCGTGCGCATGCGCAACGAGCATGTGGACAAGCTGTTCTCGGCAGTGGAAATCGGCACCCCCGTGATCATCAAGCCATAGCCAGGCGCGCCAGGGCTCGGGCCATGCCATCGCGGCTGGCCAGGCCCTGCAACCCTGCCACCGGCAAACCGGTACTGGGCACTCCAACGGGGAGCTTGGGCAAGCCCGGATCCTCCAACTGGAACACCGGCAGCTGGCGCAGGCCATTGGGGCTGAGCTGATCCTCCAGCTGGGCCAGGCTGGCATCGGCCGTGAGCCAGAGCATGTCGGAGCGGCGGCAATCGGCCAACCGCAGATCAGCCGTGCCGGCCGTGAGCCCCCGCTGCAGATCCCCCAGGGTCACCAGGCCCGACACCCAGTTGTCCTCCTGCACGATCAGGCAATGGCCGTGCACCGCCAGCAGCTGGCTCAGGGCATCACCGGCGGGCGTAGCTCCATCCAGCACCAGCGGGGCCTCGGGTTCGAAGGCCTCAACCACCGACAGGGCCGCCAACTGATTGCGCCGCTCTTCTTCCACCGGATCCGGACCCAGCAGCCCAGGATCCGCCAGGCCCTGCCAGCGCTCCACCAGGGCCGCGCTGAGGCCGGCGGCAGCCATCAACGGCAGCACGATGCGGATGTCACGGGTGAGTTCAAACAACAGCAGCAGGGCGGTGAGGGGCGCCCGGGCACTGCCCGCCAACACCGCTGCCATGCCCACCATGGCGTAGGCCGGAGGCTCCGCCACCGGCAGGTGAAAGCCGCTGTCCCCCAGGATCTGTCCGTACACATTGCCGAGAACGGCGCCGAGAAACAGCGAAGGGGCGAAGCCACCGCCCACAAAACCGGTGGCACTGCTGAGGCCCGTGGCCAACAGCTTCACCCCCAACAGCCCCAGCAAGGTGGCCAGGGCAATGCCGCCATCACTACCCAGCAGGGCTTCGATCGTGTCGTAGCCCACGCCCAACACCTGGGGGAAACCCAGGGCCATCAAGCCCACAGCCAGGCCGCCCAGGGCCGTGAGCAACCAGGCGGGCAGGCGCGCCAGAGCGCGCTGCACCGGGCCACTGCGCCCGGCGGAGAGCAAACTCACCAGCGCCCAACTCATGAGACTGGCCACCAAGCCCAGGCCGAGATACAGGGGCAGCTCCAGCGGTGATCGCACCTCGTAGGCCGGCAACCGGAAGATCGGTTCGTCCCCGAGGAACAGCTGGGTCACCAACTCCGAGGCCACCGCGGCCACCAGCACGGCCCGCACGCTCGGGCGACCCGGGATGGTGCTGTAGCTGCCTTCAAAGGCAAAAAACACCCCGGCAATCGGTGCCTTGAACCCTGCCGCCAGGCCGGCGGCAACCCCCGCTGCCACGAGGGCCTTCTGGGATTGGGCCGAGAGGCCGCCGCGGGTTCCCACCCACAGGCCAATGTTGCCGCCACTCTCCACGCTGGGACCCTCGGGGCCCAGGGAGGCGCCGCTGCCGAGGCTGAGGGACGCCGCCAGCAGACGCACCAGCGGCAATTTCGGAGCGGCCTGCACCGCGCCATCGGCCATGGCCATCAGGCTGGGCAGGCTCGGGCCCAGATCCTTGGCCAACACCCGCAGCAGGCCCACCGCCAGGCCCCCCAGCATGGGTATCAACACCACGGGCCAGGAAGCGAGCCAGGCCGGAAGCGGGGAACCCGGCAGGGGGATGGGTTCCGGTGGGACCGGGGGAGGTGGCAGAAATCCCAAGCCGCCGAGCCCGAGCTGCAGCAGGGCCTTGAGGGGAGTGCCCGTGTCAGGGGGTAGCGGAACCTCCAGGGGTGGGGGCTCCGGCTGAAGCTGACCGAACAGGTTCAGCAGCCACTCGACCACCGGGCCGAACAGCACGTTGTTGATGAAGCCCAGCAGGTAGTGGAAGCCCACCACCGCCAGGCCCGTGAGCACACCCACTAGGGCCGCCCAGGCCAGCAAACTCCACTGAAAGGCAAGGGGCCGGGCTTCGCCCGACTCCTGTTCGGGCCCGTGGCCGGCATCCGTGTCCGGTGTGGGCCCTTCGGTCTCAGGCCTCAGGCCGGACGGTTGCAAAGATCTCCTCCAAAATCTCCCCAGCACCCTGCTGCTTCAAGGTGTGGGCCAAGGCAATACCAATGGCTTCGGGATCCTCCTGGGGGCCGCGGGCTTCATCGCGGATCAGGCGCAGACCATCCAGGCTGGCCACCATGCCGGTCAACACCAGGGTGTCGCCCTCGAAGCGGGTGTTCACGCCGATGGGCACCTGGCAGCCGCCCTCCAGCTCCCGCAGGAAGGCCCGCTCCGCCAGGCAACGGCGGGCCGTGGGCAGGTGCTCCAGCACCTTGATCTGCTCCAGCACCGTTGCATCGCCCTCACGGCACTCAATGCCGAGGGCCCCCTGGCCAACGGCATGCAGGGAAATAGAGGGATCGATCAGCTCGTGAATGCGATCGCCCAGCCCCAGCCGGCCCAGGCCGGCTGCCGCCAGGATCAGGCAGTCGAACTCGCCGGAATCGAGCTTCTCCAGGCGGGTGATCACATTGCCCCGCACATCCTTGAAGGTGAGGTGGGGGTAGTGGTGGCGCAGCTGGGCGAGACGGCGCAGGGAACTGGTGCCCACCACCGCACCGGCGGGCAGGGTGGCCAGGGTCTTGTCCTGGTGCTTGGCGTGCACCACCAGGGCATCGGCGGGATCCTCCCGCTCGGTGATGCAGCCCAACATCAGCCCTTCGGGCAGGTTGGTGGGCAGGTCCTTGAGGCTGTGAACGGCGATATCAGCCCGATCCAGCAACATCTGGGCCTCCAGTTCCTTGGTGAACAGGCCCTTATCGCCGATCTTGGCCAGGGCCACATCCAGGATCTTGTCGCCCTGGGTGGCCATGGCTTCAATGCTGATCTCCAGGCCCTCGTGGGCCTTGGCCAGCTCATCGCGCACCCAGTGGGTCTGCACCATGGCCAGCTGGCTGCGGCGGGAAGCAATGCGCAGTTGGGAGGCGACCATCGGGAACCTTCGGGGGGCAGCGGCAGCCGCCGAATCACAGCCGCCAAGCCTAAGGAGTGGCGTGCCCCCTCAGGCCCGAGTGGCGCAGGTCGTGATCAGCCGTCGCGATCAGCTGCCGGGATCGGCGCCATGGCTCAGAAGAAATCCAGGGGGAACGGTCCCCAGGTGTCTTCAGCAGCGGGATCGGCGGGGCTGTGGCCCGTGATCAGCACGCCTTCCCCCAGGCCTGCTTCGCGGCGCACCAAGAAGCGGCCGGTGTTCTGGTTAGCCTTGAGAAACACCGGGCCATCGATGCTCTCGAGGGCCTCACCGGCGGGATCCAGCTCCAGGGCAGGGCAGGCCAGGCTGGCCTCGACAGCCCGCAAAGCCGCCACGGCAGCGGCTGCCGACGGGGCCATGACCCCCACGGTGAACCAGTCGCAGGCCGTGGAATTGGCATTGGTCAATAGCCCTTCGATGCAGGCGCTCCTTGCTCAGAGTTGGGCTGAGTCG
>CALJTZ010000072.1 GCA_937975655.1 uncultured Synechococcus sp.
CGCCCTGGTGGTGGCTACCGGCATGAAGCTCTGCTGGGACGCCATCAAGGGACTGCCTGAGGCTCTGGGTGCGGGTGGCGTGTGCAGCAACTACTCCAAGGATCACGCGGCCTACACCTGGGAGGCGATCCAGAACTTCCAGGGCGGGAATGCGGTGTTCACCTGCCCGCCCATGCCCATCAAGTGCCCGGGTGCTCCCCAGAAGATCGCTTACCTGGCCGATGACGCCATCAAGCGGGACCCCGCTCTGGCCGCCAGCAGCAAGGTGATCTATGCCACGGCGACCCCTGGCATTTTTGGTGTGCCCACCTATGCCGCTCCCCTGCGGGAGGTGGTGGCCCGCAAGGGCATCGATGCCCGCTACAGCCATGTGCTCACCGAGGTGCGTGCCGCCAGCAAGGAGGCGGTGTTCACCGTGAAGAAGGAGGGGGAGGAGCCCCGTGAGGAGGTGATCCCCTACGCGCTGCTGCACGTGACGCCGCCGATGGCCGCCCCCGACGTGGTGGCCCAGAGCCCCCTGGCGGCCGCCTCCGGCTTTGTGGAGGTGGATCAGTATTCACTGCAGCACGTGCGTTTCGCCAACGTGTTCGCCATAGGCGATGTGAGCGGCATGCCCAACTCCAAGACGGCTGCCGCCGTGCGCGGCCAGGCGCCCGTGCTGGTGGCCAACCTTCTGGCCCAGCTCGACGGCGGCCAGGGGAGTGGCTCCTACGACGGCTACAGCTGCTGCCCGCTGATCACCGGCTACGGCAAGACGATCATGGCCGAGTTCAACTACAAGCAGGAGCCCACCCCCTCGTTCCCGCTGGATCCCACGGTGGAGCGCTGGAGCATGTGGTGGGTGAAGGTGAACCTGCTGCCCTGGCTCTACTGGAACCGCATGCTCAAGGGTGCCGACCACGAGCGCCGCTTCATGCCGGGTCTGCCGCTGGCTCGCTAGCGCCCCACCACTTGCTCCTGCGGCAACAGCCAGAAGGGCGTCTTCTGTGACGGCAGCCACACAAGAGGAAGGCCACCCCGACAGCCAAGCGAACCTGGTGGAAGTTGTGGGGCGGCCTCACATCCGTTCCTTGCTGTTTAACGCCATGGCAGATCTGTTCACGCCGCTGCGCCTCGGCTCCCTGGAGCTGCCCAACCGCATCTGGATGGCGCCCCTCACCCGCTGCCGCGCCGAGGAGGGCCACCTTCCGGGGCCCCTGATGGCGGAGTACTACGCGCAGCGGGCCAGTGCGGGCTTGATTGTGGCCGAGGCCACGATGGTGCTGGAAGGACATTCCTCCTTTTGGCATGAGCCGGGCATCTACAGCCAGGCCCAGATCGAGGGCTGGCGGCTCACTACCGAGGCGGTGCACCGTGCCGGCGGCCGCATCGTGCTGCAGCTCTGGCATGGCGGTCGCGCCTGCCATCCCCTCCTCAATGGCGGCGCCCAGCCGGTGGCACCCAGCCCGATCGCGATCACCGGCGATGAGGTGCACACCCCCGAGGGCAAAAAGCCCTACGTCGTGCCCCGCGAACTGCGCGACGACGAACTGCCCGCCATCGTGAACGGCTTCCGTCAGGCGGCACGGGCCGCCACTGCCGCCGGTTTCGACGGGGTGGAACTCCACGGCGCCAATGGTTACCTGCTGGATACTTTTTTGCGCGATGGCAGCAACCACCGCAGCGGCCCCTATGGAGGCTCGCTGGAGAACCGGGCGCGGTTGTTGCTGGAGGTGCTCGAGGCGGTGGGCCAGGAAACGCCGCTGATGGGGCTGCGCCTCTCACCCCTCAACGGCTACAACGCCATGGCCGATTCCGATCCGATCGGGTTGATCACCTGGTTGGCCCAGCGGCTCAACGATCTACCGCTGGCCTACTTGCACCTGATGCGCGCTGACCTGCTGGGCCAGCAACACGGCGATGTACTCACCCCAGCTCGCCAGCACTTCAAGGGCGTGTTGGTGGCCAACATGGCTTACACGGCCGAGGAGGCCAACTCCGCCATCACCGCCGGGGCTCTCGATGCGGTGGCCTTCGGCACCAGCTTCCTGGCTAACCCCGATCTGCCGGAGCGCTTCCGCCAGGCGGCACCGCTCAATGCCCCGGATCCGGCCAGCTTCTACAGCCCCGGCCCAGCTGGCTATACCGACTACCCCAGCCTGGAGTCCCAGCCATGAGCCCCTCCGCCTCGCCGGATGTTTTGGTGATCGCCGCCAGCAACGGCCACAACCTCCAGCTGGCGGAGCGCTTCGCCGCCGCCGCCCGCCAGCAAGGCCAGAGCGCTGCCGTGCTCGATCTCACCGCCATCGATCTACCGCTGTTCACCCCCCGGGCCCAGGCCGCCATCACGCCACTCACTGCGCCCCCTGAGCTGGCGGGGTTGCAGACCCAGCTGGCTGCAGCCTCCCGCTGGGTGATCTGCGCGCCGGAATACAACGGTTCGATCCCGCCGGTGCTCACCAGCGCCATCGCCTGGCTGTCGGTGCAGGGCGACGACTTCCGCGCCCTGTTCAACGGCCGCCCCGTGGCAATCGCCACCCACTCCGGCGGCGGCGGCCACACCGCGATGGCTGCGTTGCGGCTGCAGCTGGCCCATCTCGGTGCTGACGTGGTGGGCCGTCAGCTGGTGAGCAACAGCAGCCATCCCGCCAAGGACGACTCCATCGCCGATCTGATCACGCGGCTGCATCAGATCCGAACCGCGCAACCATGAACACCACCGCCAGCGCCTCCGGCTTGGTGTTCCGCCCGGCCGCCGAGCGCTTCCACAGCCAGCTGGACTGGCTCGAGAGCTGGCACAGCTTCTCGTTTTCCAGCCACTACGACCCGGCCTGGATGGGCTTTGGGCCGCTGCGCGTGATCAACGACGACGTGATCGCCGCCGGCCGGGGCTTCGGCATGCACCCCCACCGCGACATGGAGATCATCACGGTGATGGTGGAGGGCCACCTCAACCACCGCGATTCAATGGGCCATGCCGAGGTGCTGCGCGCCGGCGAGGTGCAGCGCATGAGTGCCGGCACTGGTGTGGTGCACAGCGAGGTGAACGAGGGCGATCGCCCCTGCCGGCTGCTGCAGATCTGGATCGAACCCAGCGAAGCCGGCATCGCCCCCGCCTACGAACAGCAACCCTTCGCGATCGGCCCCGGCTGGACGCCGCTGCTGGATCCCGAGCGGGCCGGGGGCGCCATGGCCATCCACCGGCCGGTGCGCCTCTGGCGGGCCCGGCCCCAGCCCGGCGAACGGTTGGCATTGCCGCTGGCTGCGGGCAGCCAGGGCTGGTTGCAGCTGATCGATGGGGCCGTGACGTTGCAGGGCGCGCAGGGGGATGAGGGGCTGCCTGCCCAGCTGCAGCGGGGCGATGGTCTCGGTTGGATGGCCGGCGCGGCTGGTCCTGTTGCGCTCACCGTGGCTGGCAGCGCTGCCGATCTGCTCGTGTTTGAGCTGCGCTGAGGCGCTCCAGCCCACCTGCAGATGTTGTGAAGGCGACGCCCCTGCCCCTTCGCGTGCATCAGCCTTGGAAGATGGCTCATTGCTCTTCCCGCGTCTACCGGTTGCTGGATGGTCAGGGGTTGCCCCACCCTGAGCTCGATGACCTGTTCGAGTCGTTGGAGGCGGCCCAGGAGGCCGCTCTGTTCTGGTGTGAGGCCAAGGGTCTGATCCCCCAGTTGGCCGATGCCTGCGTCATCCAAACCGTGGTGGCCCAGCAGTTTGGCGTTGAAGTGAGCACCCTGAAGGGTGACTGGCGCACCCTGCGCCACGCCGGACTGGCGTCGCAGGTGGTGCCGCGGTTGCAACAGGCCTGAACCTTCCCCCGTCGTCGCATGGTGTCTCCTCTCCGCCTGGATCGGCTGCTGGCCCTGCTGGGGCTCGTGGCCAATGCGGTGGCCATTCCACTGCTGGCCGCCTGGATCTTCAGCGATGGGCCCCTCGCCACGGCCACCCTGGTGGTAGGGCTGGCTGGGGTGCTTCCGGCCCTGGTGTTGGGGGTGATCGCCAGTCTGGGGCTTATGGGGCGGCGGCGCTGGGGCCGGGTGGTGGCGATCGTGGCCCTCTCCCTGGGCCTGGCGGTGAGCCTGGGCTATGGCGTGGTGTGGCTCGTGCTGGTGCCCGAGGCGCGGGCCTGGCTGGGGGTGGCGTTGGGGTTGGGCTGGCTGCTGCAGGTGCTGGCCCTGATCTATTGGTGTGTGCCGAAACGGCAGCCGCTGTGACAGCGCCTGGCCTTGGTTTCGATCAGGTTCAAGCCATTGTTCCGTTCGTAGGTGTTGGCGATGGTGATGGCCCCATCCCCCCGGTGGTACCGGTTGGTGGATCGGCAGGGGGTGCCCCACCCCGTGCTGGACGATCTCTATGACTCCCTAGACGCCGCCTGGGCCGAGGCCCAGAGCTGGTGGCTGAACAACGTGAGCGCCGAGCCCGTGGGCATCGGCGTGGAGGTGAGCACCGCCAGCGGCTGCTGGCGCACCCTGCGGCCCCCCGGCTGAATCAGCCTTTAAATTGGTATCCGCTGATACCAAAAAGGACGCCATGGCGCCCTTCCATAGTTCCATTGGATCCTGACCAAAATGCCCAGCCCTGAGCGCTTCGCTGCCCTTCAGACCATCCAGCGTCGCAAGCCTGCGGCCGTTCAGCCGGCCCCGGCCCTCAGCGAGATCTGGGCCAGTGATGTGTTCACCCTCGACAAGATGAAGGAGGCGCTGCCCCGCAGCGTGTTCAAGTCGATCCAGAAGACGATTCGCGAGGGCGGAAAGCTCGATCCCTCGGTGGCCGACTCCGTGGCCATGGCCATGAAGGAGTGGGCCACCAGCCGCGGTGCCCTCTATTACGCCCACGTTTTTTACCCGCTCACCAACCTCACCGCCGAGAAGCACGACGGCTTCATCGTGCCCAAGGGCGATGGGCGGGCGATCACCGAGTTCACCGGCAAGTTGCTGGTGCAGGGCGAGCCTGATGGCTCCTCCTTCCCCAACGGTGGATTGCGCTCCACCTTCGAGGCCCGCGGTTACACAGCCTGGGATGTCACCAGTCCCGCCTGGCTGATGCGCACCCCCAATGGGGTGACCCTCTGCATCCCCACGGTGTTCGTGTCCTGGACCGGTGAGGCCCTCGACAAGAAGACACCGCTGCTGCGCTCCAACGCTGCGGTGAATGCCCAGGCCCAGCGTTTGCTCAAGCTCCTGGGCAACCAGGAGGTGGCGCCCATCAATTCCAGTTGCGGTGCCGAGCAGGAATACTTCCTGGTGGACAACGCCTTCATGTCCCTGCGGCCCGACCTGCAGCTCGCCGGTCGCAGCCTGTTCGGTGCACCGCCCGCCAAGGGCCAGCAGTTCGATGATCACTACTTCGGCGCCATCCCCGAGCGCGTCCAGGTGTTCATGCAGGACGTGGAGGATCAGCTCTACCGCCTGGGCGTGCCGGCCAAAACCCGCCACAACGAGGTGGCTCCTGGCCAGTTCGAGATTGCTCCGGTGTATGAGGCCGCGAACGTGGCCACCGATCACCAGCAGCTGATCATGACGGTGCTGAAGAGCACCGCCAAGCGCCACGGCTTCACCTGCCTCCTGCATGAGAAGCCCTTCGCCGGCGTGAACGGCAGCGGCAAGCACGTGAACTGGTCGATCGGCAACAGCACCCAGGGCAACCTGCTCGATCCCGGCCACACCCCCCACGAGAACATGCAGTTCCTGCTGTTCTGCGGCGGCGTGATTCGGGGCGTGCACCAATACGGCCCCCTGCTGCGGGCTGTGATCGCCACCGCCAGCAACGACCATCGCCTGGGTGCCAACGAGGCTCCCCCGGCGATCATTTCCATGTACCTCGGCAGCCAGCTCGAGGATGTGTTCAACCAGATCAAGGCTGGTGAGCTGAAGAGCTCTGCCAGCGGTGGTGTGATGCGCCTAGGCGTGGACAGCCTGCCGGAATTCCCCAAGGATGCCGGCGATCGCAACCGCACCTCCCCGTTTGCCTTCACCGGCAACCGCTTCGAGTTCCGTGCCGTGGGCTCCGGCCAGTCCGTGGCTGGTCCGCTGGTGGCCCTGAACACGATCCTGGCCGACTCCCTGGGTTGGATGGCCGATCAGTTGGAGGGGCGCCTGGCTGCCGGAGAAAGTGTGGAATCGGCGGCCTTCGCCGTGCTGCAGCAGATCACCCAAGACCACGGCAACGTGATCTTCGGCGGCGATGGCTATTCCAGCGAGTGGCACCACAAAGCTGTGCACGAGCGTGGCCTCGAGAACCTGCGCACCAGTGCCGATGCCCTGCCGGTGCTCCAGCGCCCGGAGGTGCGGGATTTGTTCGCCCGCCACAGCGTGCTGAGCCCTGTGGAGCTGGAGAGCCGCTTCGAGGTGTACGCCGAGCAGTACTGCCTGGCCATTGAAGTGGAAGCCAAATTGGCCCTGCGCATGGCGCGCACCCAGGTGTATCCCGCCGTTTCCGCCTACCTCGGTGAGCTGGCTGGATCCCTGCAGGAGCAGGAGTCAATTGGCCTGTCGCCCTCCCGCGCCGTGGCCCAACAGATCGCCGCCCTCAACCAGCAAGTGCTGGATCGCGCCACTGCCCTGGAAACCGCCCTGGGCTCCGCTCCCCACGGTGCCAGTGCCCACATGCGCCACTGCGCCGATCAGCTGATGCCGTTGATGGGTGAGCTGCGGGCCGCGGTGGATGGCCTCGAGGTGCTGGTGGATGACACCGCCTGGCCCTTCCCCACCTATCAGGAAATGCTGTTCGTGCGCTGAGCTCTTGAAGGGCAAAGGCTGCGCTGCAGCCACCCAGGGCACCGGCTTCGGCTGGTGCTTTTTTATGCCTGCCGGCTACCGCCTATGCAGTGACTTGCCCACCGGTGATGGAGGCCTGGTTGAACGCAAATGCTGCACTAATGAATCGGTGCAAGTGCAGCAACCCCTTTCGTCATCTGGTTGGCTGGGGATAAAGTGGTTGATTGGTTTTGATGCTCACTGATGCCTCGCATCACAATTGCGGTGTCCGATGACGACCATCGGGCGCTCAAGCTTCTGGGCATTCTCGAGGGCAAAAGCCTCGGTTCCATTCTCATTGAGGCCGTTCATTTTTATCTCAGACATAAAGGTGCATACGACCTGAATGTCACTGCAAAACAGCCTGAATCTTGATCGATGTCTGATCCGTGGACCGCTGGGGCGTTCTGATGATGGAGTTCGATCCCAGCCTGTTCCCGTGGCGGTTGGAGCTGGAGTTGCCAGCTGATCTGATCGACCTGCTGCAGCGGCGGGCTGAACGGTCCGGGCGTTGTTTGGATGAAGTGGTGGTGGAGCTGCTGACAGCCCAGCTCGATCCCTTCGGGGGATCAGCGGATCACCGCTGACGGCAGGCTGCCGATCAGGCCGAGCCGCAGGGGTTCCTGGCGGTGCATCCAGCTCCAGCGCGCCACGGGTCCGGCCACAGGGGCCATGGCGGCCAGGGCGTGGCGCAGCAGGGGCTGGCTGCCGATCAGGTGACCCTGCCGGGCCTCCGCCTGTTGCAGCCGTTGCATGGCCCTGATCTCTGGTTGGCGCAATGCCTGAATCCGCTCCAGGGTGCAATCCAGGGCCGCAGGATCGGGTGTGGAACCGGCGCCGGCTGCGGTGCTCGCCTGCCACAGGCTGATCAACTCCCGGGCCGCCACGCAGCTGTCGCGCAGGGCCATGTTGATTCCCTGGGCCCGCACCGGACTCATCGGATGGGCCGCATCGCCCAACAGCAACAGGCCGGGCCGCTGCCACCGGTGGGCCAATCCCACCTGGGCACCCAGGCGGCTGGGGCCCTGCAGGGCGGGCGCCTGGGCGCGGAGGTGCTCCGCCAGCCAGGCGGGCGCGAGGGCGGCAAAGGCCTCCACCCAGGTTTGACCCGCTGCCAGCGGCTCGCCGGGCTGTTGCAGTACCCAGCCCAGTTGCAGCTCACCGTTGGGAGCCACAAAGGCGCTGGCGATGTGGCCGCCGCCCACCATGGTGAGAAAACAGTTGCGCTGCAGTAGTCGGGGCGGGGCAGGCATCCGAAACCACAGCACATCGATCTCGGGGCTGGAGCTCTGCAGCCGCAGTCCGGCCCGTTGGCGCACCAACGACTGGCGTCCATCGGCCCCCACCACCAGGGCCCCCGCCAAGGTCTGGCCATTGGCCAGGGTCACACCGCTGATGCGATCGCCGCTGTGCAGCAGATCGCGCACGGCCTGGCCTGGGTACCAGCGGAGATTCGGCAGTGCCACGGCCCGCTGCAGCATCGCCTCCAGCAGGGCCGACGGTGGGAACTTCGGCGCGCCGCCGAAGCCGCCCCGGACGGTGGCTGTGGGGCAGCACGCTGGTGGTGCTGTGCACG
>CALJTZ010000073.1 GCA_937975655.1 uncultured Synechococcus sp.
CGTGAAACAGCGCAGCGAATTCAAGGCCGCCATCGAGCAGCTGCTCGCCAGTCCGGTGGCCTGAGGCCAAAGGTCAGCGCGCTCCGGTGGTGCCTGTGCTGATCGCCATCTCAGACCCCTGCGGGAGCCAGTGCTGATTGGGGAGCCAGTTCTGATTAGGGACTGTGCAGGAATGGTGCACCGTGGTGCACCATTCCTGCACACAACAACAACCAACATCCCCCGCAGAGCAGAAGGATCAGTCCGCCTGGAAGAAACAAGTTGCGCGGCCTGATGGGCTCAGCGACGGCGAGGGCCGCCGGGGCGGTTGCCACCCGGACGGGGACCAGTGGCTCCGGCGTTGCGCTCCCGGTAGGTGATGCGGCCGCGGGTCAGGTCATAGGGGCTGATTTCCACCAGCACCTTGTCGCCAGCCAGCAACTTGATGCGGAATTTGGTGAGCTTGCCGGCAGCCCGGCAGAGGCATTGGTGTCCTGCGGGCTGCTCGAGGGTGACCAGGTAAAACCCGTTGCCCTGCTCCTTCTCGATGACGCCGGAGGTCTCAATCATGCGCTGCTGCCAGCCAAAAACCGAACTGCTCCCAACAGCTTAGTGGCCGCCATCCACAGGCACCCCCGCTAGGGTCAGCGGCATTGCCCCGCCTGGCCTGCGCCGTTCCACCGATGTCCCTTCCCCCGCTGTCGATGGATCTGGGCCTGTTGCTGATCTCCATCGGCGTGGTGAACCTCTGGAAAGCCCGGCAAGCCTCCTGACCACCCTCCTGTTCCACAAGCCCTACGGGGTGCTCAGCCAGTTCACGCCCGAGCAGGGCAGCCGCTGGGGCTGCCTGGCCGAATTCATCACCACGCCTGGGGTGTATGCCGCCGGCCGGCTGGATGCCGACAGCGAGGGGCTGTTGCTGCTCACCGATCAGGGCCGGCTGCAGCAACGCCTCACCGATCCCGCCTGGGGCCACTGGCGCCGCTACTGGGTGCAGGTGGAGGGCATGCCCACCCCCGCAGCCCTTGCGCAACTGCAGAGCGGGGTGCCGGTCCAGGGCAACGCCACGCTGCCCGCCAGGGTGCGCCAGCTCAGCCTCGATGAGGTGCAGGCAGCCCAACTGGCGGAACGGGATCCCCCCATTCGCCATCGCCTCAACGTGCCCACCAGCTGGCTGGAGCTGGAGCTGCGCGAAGGCCGCAACCGGCAGGTGCGGCGGATGACGGCAGCCGTGGGCTTCCCCACCCTGCGGCTGTTGCGGGTGGCCATGGACCTGATGGACGGCCAACCACCGCTCAGCCTCGAAGGCTTGAAGCCAGGACAATGGCGCAGCGTGAGTGCAGCGGAAGCCGAGCGGCTGAGCAACCTGCTGCGGCCTCAGGCGCCGGGCGCCCGCTCCCCTGGCCGGGGCGGCCGCGCCGGCGGCGGGAAATCCGGACGCGCCGGTGCCGGTGGATAGGGGGGCTTGGCCAGGGGCACCGCGCCGCCTGAACCCTCAGCCCAAGACGTCCTTGAGCTCGCGCACGGCCTGCAGCTGGCCGTAGTAGTAGTTGGCGCGGGCACGGCGGTCGGGGTCCTCGAGGCTGTCCAGGGCATCAAAACCAAGGCTCTGCCAGAGCTCATGGCCACAGGCCCGGTTGATCTCCTCCATGGCCTCCTGCTCCAGGTTGCCCAGACGGCGCTGGAGATTCTTCACCTGGGCAACAGACATGACAGGGGCGCAGCAGCGGGAATTTTCTAACAGTACAGACGCACTAGCCTCAAGGCCAGGGGCGCGCCTTGGGGATCAGAAGGGCAGCTTCTTCTTGGCTTCCTTATCGAGATCCGATTCCATCTCCCGCAGACGGCGCAGGATCGTGTCGTAGTACTCCTGCAGATAGTCCTCCAGGCGGGTGGTTTCGGCAGGGTCGAGGCCGAAGGCCGCGTAGCTCTCCTCCATGGGGGCCGAGAGGGTGGTGCCGCCACCGGTCACCTTGTCGAAGGCGAGGCGTTCCGCCACGTTCACGCCAGGCTCGAAGAAGGAAGCGACGCCCCGCATCAGCCGGATCAGGAAGGGCCGTACCCGGAACACCCGCGCCGTCTTGCCGCTGTATTTCTCACACAGCTGGGTGATTTCTCCGGTGTTCCAGGCCTTCGGACCTACCACCGGCAGTGCCTTGCGGATCGTGTCGGGGTGATCCAGGGCCGCCACCGCAAAACGGGCCACATCCTGGGTGTTCATGTAGGCGATCGGCGTGGGTGTGCCGCTCACCCACACCGTCTGGCTCTCCAGCACGGGGATGGCGAACTGGCTGATCACCCCCTGCATGAAGGCCACACAACGCAGAATTGTGTAGTCGAAATCCGATTGGATCAAGAGCTGCTCGGTGCAGTACTTGATATCCATCAAGGGAACATCCCGATGCTTCTCGGCATCGAGCAACGACACGAACACGAACCGCTTCACCCCGGCGCGCTCGCAGGCATTGAGCAAGTTGAGCTTGCCGGTCCAGTCAGTCTCGTAGACGCTGCCGCCCTCGGTGGCCCGGGTGGTGGCCGCATCGATCACGGCGTCCTGGCCCTCAAGGGCGTAATCCAGGCTGTCGGGCTCGAGCAGATCTCCGCGGGTGAGTTCGCAGCCCCACTCCTGCAAGAAGGCAGCCTTGCGGGGCGAGCGCACCATGCAGCGCACCTGATGACCGGCATCCAGGGCCCGCTTGGCGATCTGCCGGCCAAGGGTTCCTGTTGCACCGATCACCAGCACCTGCATCTGACCCCTTCAGCGAGGTCAGAGCCTAGAGGTGAGCCCGCCGCCAACGCGGGATTGGCCGGGCCTTGCCGCCGCCGCGCTCAGCTATCGCCCTGGAGCTTCAGCAGCACCATGCCGCCCACCAGGCCCACGGGAATCAGGATCCAGAAGATGGCTGCAATGCCGAAGATTTCCGAGGCCATGCCCATGTGCCGTAACGGCTTACCTATTTAGCGCGCCGCTGGCGGCCGCCGCCGGCTCAGGCCCGGAGCTGACACGGGCTGCCACCTCCTGAATCCGCAGCCAGGGGGCATCGCTGCGGAACTGGCCCGCCATCACACCCGAAACCGACGCCACAAATCCCTCCGCCCGCAGCTGCTCCACCAGCAGCCCACAGGGGGGTGGGCCACCGCCCAACCGACGTGCCAGTTCCGCCGTGGGCCAGCAACGGGCCGGCAGGCCTGGATCGCGGAGCAGCGTGTCCAGCAGACGCCTGGAGGCCTTGGCCAGGGTGGGATCAGGGGCGGCCGCCATCACCTCCAGGGTTGGGTGATGCTGCAAGGGCCCCAGCCAGAGGGGGCCGGAGATGGTGAGCGGCGCACCTTCGCCTGGGGGGCAGCAACAGGGCGGCCACTGGCGCAGCTGCAGGAGGCTCTGGGTGTGCTGGTCGCCGCAGCGATGGCAATAGGCCAGCAGCCCCAGCTGGCGTTCCTCCTGGGCTGCGGGCTTGCGCAGGAGTTCGATGGCCGTGCGGAAGGTGCGGCCCTCGCTGAAGCTGAACAGGGGGCGGATGCCGCGCCCCAGCGCCCAGGCGGCGCGGGCCACCACGGCGATCTGCAGCCGCAGGGCCAGCTCCCAACTGGCGGGATGGGCCCGAGCAGCCGCGCCGAGGGAGCGGATGGCGCCGCTGCGGTCGTGGCCGGTGGGGGAGCGGCCATCCGTGCTGGCCAAATAGAGCACCCCGCCGAAGCGCAGGGCCTCCAAGGCCAGGGGCACCAAGGTGGTGGGGCAGCCGAAGGCATCGAGATCCAGCAGGTCGAAGCGCTCCTCGCGGATCAGGCAATCGGCCAGGAGTTTCTGGGCCGTAAGCGCCGTGGTGCGCAGGTCGGCCACCCCCGCCAGGTTGCGCTGCAGCAGGGGCAGGCGATCCGGGTCGGCGTCATTGGCCCACACCGCCGCGGCGCCGGCCTCCCGGGCGTAGCGCTGGCTGCGGATGCCGCAACCCGCCATCAGATCCAGCACCCGCAGAGGCGCCTGGGCCGCCAGCGCCCGTGCCAGGGCCACCCCTAAATCCCTCGAAGGGCGGGATTCCGGCCGAAAGAAGCCCTCCCCCAGCTCCAGGTCTGCGGAGGCTTCGCAATAGTGAAGGAACCCAGCCTGTGCCGTCTTGTCCTCCGTGGTGGCCGTCAACCCCACCCAGCCTGCCCTGCGCGGCAGCCACTGGGGTGAACACGGGGCCTGGGCCTGGCGGGGCCATGTCTGCCACTGGCGTGTGCTGGGCAACCGCGCCCACCCCGCCCTGGTGCTGATCCACGGCTTCGGGGCCGCCAGCGGCCACTGGCGCCACAACGCCGCCGAGCTGGCCGCCGCGGGCTGGTGCGTTTATGCGATCGATCTGCTGGGCTTCGGCGACTCGAGCCAGCCGGGCCATCACCGCCACCGGCATCTGGATAACCGGCTGTGGGCCCGCCAGTTGCAGGGATTTTTGGAGGAGGTGGTGCAGGCCCCGGCGGTGCTGGTGGGCAACTCCCTCGGCAGCCTGGTGGCCCTCACCTGCGCGGTGTTCTTTCCCCGCTGGGTGGAGGGGGTGGTGGCGGCGCCCCTGCCGGATCCCAGCCTGCTGATGCCCGTGGCCCGGCGCCGGAGCCGCTGGCGCCGCACCCTCAAGCGCCATGGGGTGGTGGTGCTCTGCCGGCTGCTACCGCTGGAACTGCTGGTGCCCCTGATTGCCCGCACCCCCCTGCTGGATCTGGGGCTGCGCAGCGCCTACACCAGACCAGAGCCGGTGGACCGCGAATTGCGGCGGCTGGTGGCCCGCCCTGCCCTGCGGCCCCGGGCCGCCCACTCCCTGCGGGCCATGAGCATCGCCATGGCGCTGCGCCCCAGGGCCGCCACCGCGGCGCCGTTACTGGAACGGATGCAGCAACCGCTGCTGGTGCTGTGGGGCAGTGAGGATCGCCTGGTGCCGCCCCAGGTGCGTCATCGCCTGCCCGCCCACAAGCCGGATCTGGAGCTGGAGGTGCTGGCCGGCCTGGGCCACTGCCTGCACGACGAGCAACCCGAGCAGTTCAACAGCCGCCTGCTGGCTTGGCTGCACCAGCGCAGACCAGCCCAATCCGGGCAAGCCGACACGTAATTTGGGTGAACCGTTTGGCCACAGCAGCCCTGGGAATGAAACACACCCTCTCGGTGCTGGTGGAAGACGAATCGGGAGCCCTGAGCCGCATCTCCGGCCTGTTCGCCCGCCGCGGCTTCAACATTGAGAGCCTGGCGGTGGGGCCGGCTGAGAAGCGTGGAGTGTCACGCCTCACCATGGTGGTGGAGGGCGACGACCGCACCCTGCAGCAGATGAGCAAGCAGCTCAACAAGCTGGTGAACGTGCTCGGCGTGATCGACCTCACCAAGATTCCCGCCGTGGAGCGGGAACTGATGCTGCTCAAGGTGTCGGCACCGCCGGAAAACCGGGCGGCGATTCTGGATCTGGTGCAGGTGTTCCGCGCCAAGGTGGTGGACGTGGCGGACCAGGCCCTCACCATCGAAGTGGTGGGCGACCCCGGCAAACTCGTGGCCCTCGAGCAGGTGCTGGAGAGCTACGGCATCCTCGAGATCGCCCGCACCGGCCGCATCTCCCTGGAGCGGGCCTCGGGGGTGAACACCGCCTATCTGAAGGTCACCAGCCTCGACAAGCGCGTGCCGGCCTGAGTCAGTCCTTCACCAGGGTGCCGCCCTCCACGAGGGTGGCCTTCACCAGCCGATCTCCCTGGTTGATCTTGTCCACCACCTCCATGCCCTGGGTCACGCGGCCGAACACCGCATAGCGCCCATCCAGTTCGGGCAGCGCCTTGAGGGCGATATAGAACTGGGCACTGGCGGAATTGGGATCCGCCGAGCGGGCCATGGCCAGGGAACCGCGCTGGTGCTGCAGCTTCAACTTGCTCTGTTGGCCGGGGCCAGCGGTGATCTCGCCGTAGCGCGGCTGGGCCTCACCCTGAAGGAACAGCTCCAGTGGAATCAAGCGGGGCTGCCCGGTGGCCGGATCGATGAAGCTGCCGGTGCCGAGCTGCTCCACGGGCACCTTGGGATCGGCGCCCTGGGGGTCGCCGCCCTGCACCACGAAGGGAATGGGATCGCGCACCACCCGGTGGAACACGGTGCCGTTGTAGGCGCCGCGACGCACCAGATCCACGAAATTGCCGGCCGTGAGGGGGGCAGCATCACCATCGAGGCTCAGCTGCACCATCCCCTTGCTGGTGGTGAGCTCCACCACCGCCTGGCCCTTGAGGCAGGGCACACCACTGGTGCCGCAGCCCAGATCGGCGCTGGGGCCCTGGGCGGCACAGGCCACCGGCCCGATCGGACTGAGCAGCAGGGCCAAGGCCAGCAGCAGGGGCCGGAACTGACGAACCAACGTCATCACACGCCCTCCAGGGGCACGCCCAGGAAGCGAGCCAGCTCGGCGCCGCCCTGTTCCAGTTCGGCCAGGGGCATCGGCTCCCCCACCCGGGTGAGGGGCAGGTCGCGGCGACCCTGCACCCGCAGGGCCAGGCGCCGGCGGGGATTAAGGCCATCGCGCACATCCACCTTCACAGCCTGGATGTCCTTGAGGGAGGTTTCCACGCTGATCAGCTGGCGAAAACCGCGGCGGGTCACCGTGAGCTGACCGGCCTGCTTGTCAAAGCGGTTGGCACCGGCCCCCACGTCCAGGGCAATCACGGTCCAGAGGTAGGCGGAAAGGGCCATGGCGGCCAGGCCATAGAGGCCCATCACCAACCCCTGGGGCACCCACAACAGGGCTGCGGGGTGACCGATCGGCAGCAGATCACGGCCCAAATAGCTGGAGGCACTGGTGAGCAGGAAGCCCAGGCCACCGGTGCTCACCACAGCAGCCACCAGCACGTTGGAGAGCCGACGGGAGCCCAGCACCGGCTGCTCCAGCACCAGCGCACTGGCGCCCGAACCCGGGGAACTCTTGGCCGCCTTGGCGGGAGATGCCGATGCCATGGAAGGCGGTAAACCGTTGGGCCCGCCATCTTCGCGCGGCCACCAGCGCCCTGGCGATAGACCTGAGCACAAATACCCAAAACGCAATGGTGACGGGCCGTGTCAGCCCGTCGAAACCCGCCTCGCAGTGCGGGTGAACGTTGTTACCATCGCCCGGTAACCCACAGCTCGCGGGTTTCCCGCACCGCTCATTTCCCACCCATGACGATCGCTGTAGGGCGCGCGCCGCAGCGGGGATGGTTCGACGTCCTCGATGACTGGCTTAAGCGCGACCGCTTCGTTTTTGTTGGGTGGTCGGGTCTGCTCCTGTTCCCCACCGCCTATCTGGCGCTGGGTGGCTGGCTGACCGGCACCACCTTCGTGACCTCCTGGTACACCCACGGCATTGCCAGCTCCTACCTGGAGGGCTGCAATTTCCTCACCGCTGCGGTGAGCAGCCCGGCTGATGCCATGGGCCACAGCCTCCTGTTGCTCTGGGGCCCTGAAGCCCAGGGCGATTTCGTGCGCTGGTGCCAACTCGGCGGCCTGTGGACCTTCGTGGCCCTGCACGGCGCCTTCTCCCTGATCGGCTTCATGCTGCGTCAGTTCGAGATTGCCCGCCTGGTGGGCATCCGCCCCTACAACGCCATCGCCTTCTCCGGCCCGATTGCGGTATTCGTCAGTGTCTTCCTGATGTACCCCCTCGGCCAGAGCAGCTGGTTCTTCGCTCCCTCCTTCGGGGTGGCGGCGATCTTCCGCTTCCTGCTGTTCCTGCAGGGCTTCCACAACTGGACCCTCAACCCCTTCCACATGATGGGAGTGGCCGGCATCCTCGGTGGTGCTCTGCTCTGCGCCATCCACGGCGCCACGGTGGAGAACACCCTGTTCGAGGACTCCGAGCAGGCGAACACCTTCAAGGCGTTCGAGCCCACCCAGGAAGAGGAGACCTACTCGATGGTGACGGCCAACCGCTTCTGGAGCCAGATCTTCGGGATCGCCTTCTCCAACAAGCGCTGGCTGCACTTCTTCATGCTGTTCGTGCCGGTGATGGGTCTGTGGACCAGCAGCATCGGCATCATCGGCCTGGCCCTCAACCTGCGTGCCTACGACTTCGTGTCGCAGGAAATCCGCGCCGCTGAGGACCCCGAGTTCGAGACCTTCTACACGAAGAACATTCTGTTGAATGAAGGTCTGCGTGCCTGGATGGCACCGGCTGACCAGCCGCACGAAAACTTCGTCTTCCCTGAAGAGGTTCTGCCCCGCGGTAACGCTCTCTGATTCCAATCAGCTCGGTTTGAACAGCAACGTTCACCGGATCAGCGCCCCTCGCGGGGCGCTTTTTTCATGCCGTTACAGTCGCTCAACGTGGGCGATAGCAATGGCCTGGTGGTTCTTCCTCGCCGGCTTCTCGCTCTACAGCGGCGCCCTTGCCCTGCGCCACACCTGGTTCCAGACCTCGGCCTGGGATTTGGCGATCTTTGATCAGGCCACCTATCTCATCGCTCAGGGATGGCCCGCCCAGAGCAGCCTCCTGGGCTTCCACATCCTGGGCGACCACGGGGCTCTGGTGCTTTACCCCGTCGGCTGGCTGTCACGGTTGGTCCCGTCGGTGGGGCTGTGGATGGTGCTCCAATCGGCGGCGCTGGCGGCCACGGTGTTTCCCCTTGATCAGCTCGGGCAGCTGCGGGGGCTTGCCCGACGCCCCCGCGCCGTGAGCCTCGCGGTGCTGCTGCTGTACCCGGTGATGTTCAACAGCGCCATTTTCGATGTGCATCCTGAAGTGCTGGCGCTGCCGCTGGTTCTGCAGGCCTTGCTCCTGCTTGAGCGCTCAAGGCCGGGTGATCAGGTGCGGCTGGTGTTGTGTCTGCTGCTGACCCTCACCTGCAAGCTGGCGCTGGCCTTGCTCGTGCTCGGTTTCGCCGGTTGGTTGTTGCTCCGGCGTCGGTTGGTGCTTGGCGTTGGCTTGGCGTCGCTCGCCCTGGCCTGGGCGGCCGCCGTGGGCGGTCTGTTGATGCCCGCCTTCGGCGGTCCGGAGGCGTCGCTGCTACGCCATGCCGGCAAATTCGGGATGCAGGCCGCTGCTGGCGAGGGCCGGGTGCCTGCAGCGTTGTCTTCGCTGCCGAACGTGCTCGGCCATGTGCTCTCCCCCGAGAGCCTGGCGTATCTGCTGTTGTTGCTGGTGCCGGTGCTCTACGTGCTGTTGCACCGCCAGCGTGGCCGTTTCGTGATGGGGCTGTTGCCCTTCCTGCCTCTGCTGCTGCTCAATCTGGCGGCGGAACAGGCCTCGCTCAAGGATCTTGTGCATCACTACTCCCTGTTCCTCGTGCCGTTCCTGGCGGCTGGTGTGCAGCAGACCCTGGCACCCGGACCGGAGGGGATCGGCGGTTACGGGGCCTGGCTGCGGCCACGGCTGCTGCTGGTGGTGCTGGGCTGGGCGGTGTTCAGCTTCGTGCTGTTGTCGCGGCTGAGCTTCTTCGCCGGCCCGTTTCAGCAGCGTCTCGACACCCTGCCGCAGGTGCGGGCGGCCATGGCGTTCGTACGCCCGGAGGCGGCGCTGCTCACCACCAACGACATCGCCCCCCATCTGGCTCGGCGTCCCGTGATCGCCATCACCGCCAAGCCGGAGCTCAGGCGCCTGGATCGCTACGACCAGATCCTGCTGGACCGGCGCCATCCGGGCTGGAAATCCTCGCCCCGGCTTGTGGAGGGGATCATGTCGTCCCTGCAGGCTGATCCCTGCTGGCGGATCCGCTTCCAGCAGGGGGACGTTGTCCTGTTTGAACAGCAGCCAGCTGCTTCCGGTTGTCGGGCATCAGCGGGGCTTCCCGCCGGCTGAGCGGCGCAGCTCGGAGGCGCTGCAGAGCCAGCGGTTCCAGCCATCGCGCCCCGGCCGATCCAGCTGGCACTGCAGCTGCACTGAGCGGCGGCCGCTGCTGAAGCGGAAGGGCCTCCCTGGCTGAAACGCCGGCCGATCCGTGATCACCAGCAGCGCCGGGCGGGTCTCCCGGCTGATCCAGCCATCCCCGTGGGGTTGCATCTGGGCGTACCACCACAGGCTTGGCCGTTTGGTGATCGGGCCGGTGATCGCCAGTGGCGGTTCTTCAGGGCCGGACCCTGGCAGGGGCAGCAGCGGCAGCACCGGCAGGATCGACGCCTGCTCATTCAGTTCCCAGTTCCAGAGAGGGCTCCAGAACAGCAGCCCCAGGGAGAGGTAGCAGCCCAGGGCCAGGAGCCCGATGGCCCGCTGACCGGAGCGGCAGCTGCGGGGACGCAGGAGCCAGCCGGCGGCGCAGAGTCCTGCCCCTGCTGGCAGGGTGAGGGTGAGCGGCTCGGGGCCCCCTGCCACCAGGGCCACCCCGCCAGCCGCCAGCACCAGCCCACCCAGCGCCAGCCAGAGCGCCGGAATCCAGCGCTGGACAGCAGCCGGCGCCCGATGGCGTGTCAGGGCGACCAGCACCGGTGCACTGATCAGGGCGAAGGGGGGCCACAGCAGCAGGCTGTACCAGGGCAGCTGGGTCTGCAGCGGCAGCACCAGGGCCGACATCACCACGGTGAGCCCCAGGCTCCACACTCCCCAGGGCTGGCGCCGTTCCCGCCAGGCCAGCGCCATGCCGATCGGCCAGAGCGGCAGCCAGGGCCAGCCGCCAGTCATCACTTGAATCAGGGGTGGCAGTGGGCCACCGCTGTGGTTCTCCACGCTGCTGGCGACCCGTGCCAGCCCTTGGGCGCCCCACATCACCAGGGCCTCCAGGCCCCGTTCGTGCCAGTGCCAGCCATGCCAGGCCAGGCCAGGAAGCAGCCCCACACAGCATCCGAGCAGGAGCCAGCCCCAGCTGGCTCGCACCAGCCGCCGATCCAGGTGCCGCAGGGCCAATGCACTGAGCAGCACCGGCAAGGCCACCGGTGCCTTGAGCAGCAGCAGGAGGCTGGTGCCCGCCCCGGCCAGCACACCGCCCAGGCCCGTTTGTCCAGGCCGTCCGGGCTGTCCCAGCAAGAGGCCGAGCCACACCAGGGCCATGGCACTCAGCTGGCTGCCATCGAGCATGGCCAGATGGCCGTGGCGCGCCAGGGGGAGCAGCGTCAGCGTGATCACGGCCGTGGCCAGGGCTTGATCGCGTTGGCCGGGTCGTAACTGCCACTGCACCAGGCCCAGCAGGGGCACCAGCAGGCTGGAGCCCAGGGCTGGCACCAGGCGCACCACCCATTCCGGTGGCAAAGCAGCGTTGCCCGCCCCTGTGAGGCTGCGCCAGCCTTGAATAACCTGCGCGATGAGCCAGTGCAACCCAGGGGGCTTGTTCAGATAGGCCTCACCCCAATAGGTGGGCAACAACCGTTGGGGCCAGGGTTGCTGGCTGATCTCCAGGGCCACCCGCGCCACGATGGCTTCATCCCAGTCCCGGAAGGGGTGCTGCCCGATGCCGGTGCACACCAGGGCCAGGGCGGCGAGCCACAGCAGGCCCAGGCTCCTCCAGGGGCGATGCATGCAGCTGGACCCACGTCAGTGGGTCCATGCTGAGGCCTGGGTGTGGATTCGCGCCAGTTGTGCGGCGGACACGCGGCAGTGCCAAATGTCGTTAGAGTTGCCCCGATCCGTCAGCAGTGGTGTGGGGCCGATTCAGCCTTCGGGTTGAGCGGGCTTCGAATGCATCGCCGGCTGGCAACAATCCCCCAAGGAGGAGGTGCCCGTGAGCCACAGTTGTTCTAAGCAGGGTCTGCTGATCGCGGAGAACGCCGGCTGATTTCGGCGCCTGATTCCTAGATCATTCGGTTCCGCGACAGAGCGGACCCGGCGAGAGCCCCCGGAGTGCCAGCGTCAGCTGTGCTCTTCGGGGGCATCGTTTTGGCGAGGCTGCCTGTTGCCTTTGCCTGTCCTCTTGGTCAGGACTTCCCTTTCAAAGCGCTGCAGTGCAACAAGGGCCTGCGGATCGTCGGTGGCCCCACGCTGCATGAGGACGAGGCCATCCTGCATGCTCACCAAGCCATAGTCGGCCTGAAGACGCTTGATTTTGCGCAGGCTGGTTCGAAGGGTTCGGCTGTCCTCCTTGGAGGCGATCTGCGTGTTGGCTAGGCCGTTCAGGTCTGCGGCGATCCACTCCACGGTCTGCGGCTGGCGCTGGCGGTTGAGGTAGAGGGTGGTGTTGGGAAAGCGCACCAGCACCTCACGCTGGGCCAGATGTGGCACCAGGGGTGTGTTGGCGGCCACAGTGGCATCGGCAGGGATGCGCTGGAGTTGATCGAACACCACACGGCTGTGCTGCCAGCGCTCCAGCGGGTTGGTGAATGTCGCCATATTAGGCCTGCGCCTCAGCGGCAGGTGCAAACGCG
>CALJTZ010000074.1 GCA_937975655.1 uncultured Synechococcus sp.
TGAAGGTGATCGCCCTGTCGGTGCACCCGATCGAGGACCATCGGGGCTGGGCCCCCGACATCGGCGAGGTGACAGGGAACGCCCTGAACTTCCCGATCATCGCCGATCCCGACCGGGTCGTCTCCGAGGCTTACGACATGATCCACCCCGGTGAGGGCGACACGTCGACCGTGCGCTCGGTGTTCATCATCGACCCCAACAAGAAGCTGCGCCTGCAGATCACCTATCCCGCCAGCACCGGCCGCAACTTCGATGAAATCCTGCGGGTGATCGACTCCCTGCAGCTCACCGACCACCACTCCGTGGCCACGCCGGTGAACTGGAAGGACGGCCAGGACTGTGTGGTGGTACCCTCCATCCCCACCGAGGAGGCCCGCAACAAGTTCCCCAAGGGCGTCACCGAGATCAAGCCCTACCTGCGCATGACCCCCCAGCCCAACAAGTGAGCCTTGGCGGTTCTTGCCCTGCCCCCTGGCCACCAGCCAGGGGGCTTTTTCATGGCCGCTGGCCGCCAGGTATGGAGCCTCTATAACCAGCCCAAGCGGGCGCATCGTGATGCGGGTTCTGGGGCTGATGAGCGGCACGAGTGCCGATGGCATCGACGCGGTGCTGGCCGACTTCCAGGGGGCACCGCAACGGCCCCGCTGGCGCCTGCTGGCCCGTGGAGCCGTGCCCTACCCAGCCGACCTGCGGGCACGGCTGATCGCCACGGGCCAGGGCGCCCCCATCAGTGCCGCCGAGGTGATCGAACTGGGGGAGGCCCTCACCGAAGCCCAGGCCGCCGCGGCCCAGAGCTGTGATCCCGAGGGCCGGGCCGAACTGGTGGGCTGCCACGGCCAAACCCTGTGGCATCGCCCCCCCAGCGGCAAACGCCGTGGTAGCAGCTGGCAACTGCTGCAGGGGCCGCTGCTGGCAGCGCTGCTGCAGCGGCCCGTGATCTTTGACTTTCGCGCCACCGACCTGGCCCTCGGGGGCCAGGGGGCGCCCCTGGTGCCAGCGGCCGACGCAGCCCTGCTGCCCGCCATCGGTGGCTGGCGCGCCCTGCTGAATCTGGGGGGGATCGCCAACCTCACCCTGCTGCCGCCCGCCAGCGGCCCTGACCGGCAGGCCGCGGTGCTGGGCTGGGACTGCGGGCCGGCTAACACCTTGCTGGACCTGGCCGTGCAACGCTTCAGCGGAGGCGACCTGAGCTTCGATGCCGATGGCCAATGGGCCCGGCAGGGCCAGAGCCATGGGGCCTTGATCGCGCGCTGGCTGCAGGAGCCCTACCTCCAGCAGAGCCCGCCCAAGTCCACCGGACGGGAACTGTTCGGCCGGGCGGACTTAGAGCGCCGCCTCGGCGATCTGGAGCAGGCCGCAACGGCGGCGGGACAGCCCCTGGAGCCTGCCGATGCCCTGGCCACCCTCACCGAGTTCAGCGCCGCGGTGGTTGCTCAGGACCTGACCCAGGCGCCACCGGCCCTGGAGTTACTGGTGGCCGGGGGCGGTGCTCGCAACGGGCTGCTGATGGAGCACCTGCGCCGGCATTGCCGCGGCCTGTGGGTGCGTCCTCTGGCGGAGCTGGGCATTGGCGACAGCGACCGCGAGGCCCTGGCCTTCGCCCTGCTGGCCTGGTGGCACCACTGCGGCCACCCAGGCTCCCTGCCATCGGTCACCGGAGCCAGCCGGGCAGCCGTGCTCGGCGTACGGGCGGAGCCGCCGGGGCACTCCCTCCAACAGGGCTGGTGGAAACCTACAAAACGCAAGCAAGCGCGGTAGCCCTGCTGCACCCAGCGGCTCCCATGCATAGCGTTCGGGACAGCGCGATGGCTCACCGTGATGGAGAACAGCAACGCCTCTGCGCTCTATGAGCGCATCCGGGCCGACCACGCCCTGACCCAGGACTTGTTTCGCCAGGCCCTGCAGGACCCCTCAGGCACCCTCGACCGCATCTGCGACCTGGGCAGCGACTGGGGCCTGCCCGTGAGCCGCGAGGCGGTGAAGCTCCACCTCGCGAGCATCGAGGACCCCGACACCAAACAATGGCTGCTCAAGGCCAGGGGTGGCCTCTAGGGACGTGCGTGCCGGGAGCTGGCGTGGACGACGGTCTTCCCCCATCCAGCTGAAGAACAGCAGGTAGCTCACGATGGCCAGGCCGGCCGCCACCACCACGGCTGCCAACTGCTCGAGACGCTTGACCATGGCGCTCCGGTGATGCAGCTCACGGAACAGTTTGCCGGCCAAGGGGGATGATGCAGGGCAGATCGGGCTCCAGAGCCCAGACCGGCGCCCCTTAAGTCATACCCGCCCTGTGCTTCGCCTCGAACGCGTCTCCAAGATTTATCCCACCGGTGAGGTGCTGCGCGACATCACCTGGGAGGTGAAACCTGGGGACCGCATCGGCCTGGTGGGCGTCAATGGCGCCGGCAAGTCCACCCAGATGCGGATCATCGCCGGGCTCGAGGAGCCCACCAGCGGCCTGGTGGTGAAACAGGGCGACCCGCGCATCGTTTACCTGCAGCAGGAATTCGATGTGGACGTGCGCCGCAGCGTGCGCGAGGAGCTGTTTCAGGCCTTCGGCGAGGCGGCCGCGGTGCTCAACCGCCAGCGCCAGGTGGAAGAGGAGATGGCCAGCGAGAAGGCGGCCACCGATGCCGACCACCTCGATGAACTGATCCACGAACTGGGACGGCTACACAGCCGCTTCGAAGCGCTTCACGGCTACGAGCTCGAGGCCCGGATCGACAAACTGCTGCCCACGATCGGCTTCACCCCCGAAGGCGCCGAACTGCTGGTGGGCGACTACTCCGGCGGCTGGCAGATGCGGATCGCCCTCGGCAAGATCCTGCTCCAGGAGCCCGACCTGCTGCTCCTGGACGAACCCACCAACCACCTGGACGTGGAGACCATCCAGTGGCTGGAGGACTATCTCTGCAGCCAGACCGTGCCGCTGGTGGTGATCAGCCACGACCGGGCCTTCCTGGACCGGGTGTGCAACCAGATTGTGGAGACGGAGCGGGGCGTGTCGCGCTGCTACCTCGGCAATTACAGCCAGCACCTAGAGCAGAAGGCCCTCGAGCGCGAGGCGGGCCAGGCCGCCTTCGAGCGCCAGCAGAAGGAACTGGCCACCCAACAGGCCTACATCGACCGCTTCCGCGCCAGCGCCACCCGCTCCACCCAGGCCAAGAGCCGCGAAAAACTGCTCGACAAGGTGGAGCGGATTGAGGCCCCCATCGAAACCGTGGGCGGGCCCCGTTTCCAGTTCCCACCCGCACCGCGCAGCGGTCGCCAGATCGCGGTGATGGAGAACCTCACCCACAGCTACGGCGACAAGCTCCTGTTCCTGGAGGCCAACCTCGAGGTGGAGCGGGGCGACCGCATCGCCTTCGTGGGCCCCAACGGCGCTGGCAAGTCCACCCTGCTGCGGCTGGTGATGGGAACGGAGAGCCCCGACGAGGGCAGCGCTCGACTGGGCGAACACAACGTGATTGCCGGCTACTTCGAGCAGAACCAGGCCGAGGCCCTGGATCTGTCCAAAACCGTGATCGACACCCTGTTCGAAGCGGTGCCCGACTGGACCCAGACCCAGGTGCGTTCGCTGCTGGGCAGCTTCTGCTTCAGCAACGACGCCGTGTTCAAGGAGGTGGGCAAGCTCAGCGGCGGCGAAAAGGCTCGCCTGGCCCTGGCCCTGATGCTGCTCAGCCCCTGCAACCTGCTGGTGCTGGATGAGCCCACCAACCACCTCGACATCCCGGCCAAACAGATGCTCGAAGACGCCCTGATGGAGTACGAGGGCGCTGCCCTAGTGGTGAGCCACGACCGCTATTTCGTGTCGCGGGTGGCCAACAAGATCGTGGAACTGCGCGAGGGCGAGCTGGTGCTCTATCGCGGTGACTATGCCTACTACGTGGAGAAGAAAGCTGAAGAGGCCGCCGAGGCCGAAGCCGCTCGACTGGAGGCGGAGCAGCAGGCCAAGCGCAAGGCCAATCGCGAGCGCCAGAAAGCCAAGGAGGCTGCGCGAAAAGCCGCGGCCTGACAGGGCTTCAGCCAAGCCGCCACATACAACTTCACAAAGCCCTAGGCAAGAGAACTCATTCTTGTTGGGCCCTGGGTTTGGTGTGCATAAGCTGACATCAATCCCCTCGCAACGAGGCCCCATGGGCGCTTCAGTTGGATATTCGTCTGAGCCCTTTGGCGCCGGCCGGGGCATGGCCTTTGACCGGAGCGCTCAGCTCCAGGGGGGCCATGAGCACCAGGGCGGCGATGCGGTGAACACCTATTTCGAGTGCATCACCTCCTGCTCCGTGGACGACGGCGAGTGCGTGACCCGCTGCGTGGAGATCCTGCGCGAGGAGGGCTGAGCGGCCCCGAACCGAGGGCGGCCGTACCACCGTCGACAACAAGGGCTGACTCAAACTCCCTAGCCTTGTTGCAACGGATACGCGACAGCTGGAAACATTTCTTAGCTTGGCAGCGGTCCCGATGATCCATCGCGTCTGCCGCCATGTCCGAACCGCTCGCCCTCAGCCTCGGCCAGCAATTTGAGCTGGAGCGCATGAACCGGGCCATCGAATCCACCGCCGACCTGCAGACCCTGCAGGGACTGGCCAAGGAACTGCTCCTGGCCTGGCACAGCCAGAAAGCCGCCACCCAATGGGTGATGCGCCAGCAACTCGATGGCCCACCCCGGGTTGGCATGCCCCCCAGTGGCTTACCTGGGCACCAGAGATGACAACTCCACAGGGGTGACCTGCAGGCTGATGGCCTGGCCACCCCTCTGCACCACCAGCGCCATCGGCTTGCCCACGCCATTGCGCTCCACCAGTTGGGTCAACTGGGCCGGGCTCTTCACCACCTGGCCCGCCGAGGCCGTGATCACATCGCCAGGCTTGAGGCCTGCCCGAGCGGCCGGTCCGCCTGGCATCACGCTGCGCACTTGGGCCCCTGCTGCCGTGGCCCCGCTGCTTTCGCGGGCTGGCTCAAGTCCTACCCCGATCATGGCGTGGCTCACCAGACCCGTGGCCACCAGTTGCTGGGCAATCGTGCGGGCACGGTTGATCGGGATGGCAAAGCCCAACCCGGCCCCTGGGCCCGACCGCACCAGGGTGTTGATCCCCACCACCTCACCACCGGCATCCAGCAACGGCCCCCCGGAGTTACCAGGGTTGATGGCGGCGTCCGTCTGAATGAGCTCCAGCCGCTTGTCGGTGATGCCGAGCTTGGCAGCATTGCGGTTGAGGCTGCTCACGATGCCGAGGGTCACGGTGTTGTCGAGGCCAAAGGGGTTCCCCACGGCAATCACCCAATCGCCCACCTGCAGGGCATCGGAATTGCCCAGCCGGGCCACCGGCCAAGGGCCACCGCCCTCCAGACGCACCACCGCCAGATCGGTGACGGGATCACTGCCCACCACCTTGCCCTCGACGCGCCGGCCATCCGGGAGTCCCACCACCACACGGCTGGTCTTCTCCACCACATGGGCATTGGTGATCAGCAGGCCCGTGGGGTCGTAGATGAAGCCGCTGCCCTGGCCCCGCTCCGTGCGCTGCGACGGCGGCATCGGGGTCTGCCCCCCCCGGGGCAGACCAAAGAACTGGCGCAGCAAGGGATCCATGAAGGGCAACTGCTGCAAGCCGCCTTGGCCCGGCACCACCACGGTGCGCTCGGTGTCGATCGTGACCACCGCGGGCCCAGTGCGGCGCACGGCCTCCGCCACGAAGGACTGGCGTGCCAGGGCCCCGCTGGCCGGGGAAGGCTGCGCCCGGGCGGTTGGCAGTAGTGCGGGGCCGGCCACGGTGACGGCCAGGGCCGAGGCCAAGGCCAGGGGGAACACGCGCACAGGGGGGACTGCCATGGCGACAGAACCAGGGAAGGGACTCGACCGTAACCACGGTCTGCAGGAGCAGGAAGACCCCGGCTGGGTGGGTTTTCACGCCAGCAGGTGCTGCAGCCTCCGCAGCCGGGAGCGATGATGGTTCAAGAAGGTGCGCCGGGCTGTTCTGGCCCCGCTGTCCATGCCTGTTCTGCTCGCCAAACTGCTGCCGCTCGCCTACGCAGCCTGCTTCCTGGCCCTGCTGTGGCAGGCCTTTCGCGTGATGAGCAAAGGGTTCAGCGCCGTGCCACGGCCGGGGGATCAGCCCCAGGCGCCCCAGGGCGATCGCACCGGACGGCTGACGATCCATCCCGAACTGCTCGATGCGGACGGGCAACTCACCCGCGACGACCTACTCACAGTTCGATTCAGCGGCGACAACGAACAGCCCGCCTTGCCGAACGACCCCAGCTGAAGCCGCCCGGGCCCGCCAGCTGGTACAACCGTTGCGTGGTTGTGGAAACCGGCGGAGTCTGAGCGTGGATCAAAGAACCCGAATCGTTGCGGCGGTGCTCAAGGGCCTCAAGCTGCCCCCCCGTTTTCAGCTGAAGCTCGTGAAGGAAGATCCCATCCGCCTTGAGCTGGTGCTCACACCGGCTTACGGCAAGGATCCGATCCTGGTGGGCCTGGTGGAATCCCAAGATCTGGTGGCCCGCCGCGACCGGGAGGGGCGCATCCCCCGCGACCTCCAGGGCACCTGGGACTGGACCGTGCGCCACGGCAAGGTGAGCACCGGTGGCTGGAATCCCTATCTGAAGGAGGCCCTTCAGACGATGTTCGAAACGGGCCTGCCCGCCATCGTCTACGAAGAAACTACCGGTGAGGTGTACCACCCCGTCGATGGCGCCCGCCACGTCCGCTGAGCTGCCGATTGAACCGCTGCTGCCCGCCCTGGTGCAGCAGCTGCCGGCCGGTGCCACCCTGCTGCTGCAGGCCCCTCCTGGGGCGGGCAAAACCACCCGGGTGCCCCTTGCCCTGAGGGCAGCCCTGGAGGCCAGCCACGGCCCTGATCACGGCCGCATCCTGATGCTGGAGCCCCGGCGGCTTGCCGCCAAGGCCGCTGCGGAACGCCTGGCTGCAGGTCTTGGCGAGGCCGTGGGCGAGCGGGTTGGCTACCGGGTGCGACTGGAAACGCGGGTATCGGCAGCCACCCGGATCGAGGTGCTCACCGACGGTCTGTTCCTGAGGCGGCTCCAGGCCGATCCCGCCCTCGAGGGCGTGGCCTGCGTGATCTTCGATGAGTTCCACGAGCGCCGCAGCGAGGCCGACCTGGCCCTGGCCCTGTTGCGGGAGGCCCGCACCCTGCTGGCACCGGAGCTGCGGCTGCTGGTGATGTCGGCCACCCTCAACCTGCAGCCCCTGGCCGAACAGCTCCCGGAAGCCGGGCTGCTCACCAGCGAGGGCCGGGCCTATCCGGTAGCGGTGAGCCATCAGCCGCCCCGGGAGCGGGAATCCCTGGGCCATCAGCTGGTGCGGGCCCTCGAGAGTCACTGGCTCGACCAGCGCAACGCCGCCGAGACGGTGCTGGTGTTTCTGCCTGGGCAGCGGGAGATCCAGCAGTGCCTTCAGGCCATCAGCGCCACCGCCTGGGGCGGTGAGCTGGAGCTGTGCCCGCTCCATGGAAACCTGCCGCTGGCCGCCCAGAGCCGCGCCATCAGTCCCGCCCGCCATGGCGCCGGCAAGGTAGTGCTCGCCACCGCCATCGCCGAGAGCTCGCTCACGATCGAGGGTGTCACCCTGGTGATCGACAGCGGCCTGAGCCGCCGCAGCCGCTTCGATCCCAGCAGTGGCATGGACAGCCTGGTGACGCAACCCGCCAGCCTGGTTAGCGCCGAGCAACGGGCCGGACGCGCCGGACGCCTGGCTCCCGGCCGCTGCGTGCGGCTCTGGAGTCCGGCCGAACAGCAGCGCCGCCCCGCCTTTGACCCCCCGGAACTGCTGGAGGCCGATCCCACCCCCCTGGTGCTGCAGCTGGCCCAGTGGGGTGCCGGCCTCGGGGAGCAGCTGCCCTGGCTGGAGCCACCGTCACGGGCCAGCCTGTTGGAGGGCCAGGAGCTGCTGCGCCAGCTGAGGGCGGTGGATGCCGCCGGCACCCTCACGGCCCATGGACGGGCCATGGCGGGCCTGGGGCTGCATCCACGCCTGGCCCATCTGCTGCTGCGGGCACGGGCGCTGGGGGCGGAATCCCTCGGCTGTGCCCTGGCGGCCCTGCTAAGCGAACGGGACCCCCTCAATCCCCAGGACGCTGGCGCCGACCTGGGCCACCGCCTGGACTGGTTGCAGCAGCCGGGGCGGGATCCCCGCCGCCAGCAGCTGCGCCAACTGCAACAGCAGCTGCTGCGGCAGCTCCAGGCCGTGCCCCGACCCCAGCCAGCCGCTGGCTCCCAGCAGGATCCGATGTTGGCGGCCGAGCTCCTGGCCCATGCCTTTCCGGAGCGGGTAGCCCTGGCGCGCGAGGGCCATCCCGGCCGCTACCTCACCCGCGGCGGCCGTGGCGCCCACCTGCATGCGAGCGATCCCCTGCAGGCCTGCGGGGCCCTCGCCATCGCCACCGCAGATGGCGCCGGCAGTGATTGCCGGATCCAGCTGGCCTTGCCCCTGCATCGCAGCAGCCTGGAGGCCCTGGCGGCGGAATCGGGCCATCAACAGGCCCTGGTGAGCTGGGATGTGCAGCAGCAACGGGTCCGCAGTGAACAGGAGTGGCGCCTGGGCGCCCTGGTGCTGGAGCGGCGCCCCTGGCCCGAGGCGCCCGCTGCAGCGGTGCGCGCGGCCCTGCTGGAGGGGCTGGCACTGATGGGCCTGGAGGCCCTGCCCTGGAGCCCGTCCAGCCGGCAACTCCAGCGTCGCCTCTGCCTAGCCCAGGAGCACCTAGGCGATCCCTGGCCTGACCGCAGTGACCAGACCCTCATGGCCAATCCCGAGGGCTGGCTGGGGGATCAGCTCGACGGCCTGCGCAGCCGCGCAGACCTGCAGACCCTGGATCTGCAGGAAGCACTGTGGACCGGTCTGCCCTGGGACTCCCGGCCGCACTTGGAGCGGCTACTGCCAGGGACCCTGCTGATCCCGTCCGGCCGCCAGGCCCGGATTGACTACGACACAGGCCGCCCCGTGCTGGCCGTGAAGCTGCAGGAGATGTTCGGCGCCACCACCACGCCCACCCTGCTGGAGGGCCGCCTTCCCATCACAGTGGAACTGCTTTCCCCGGCGGGGCGCCCGGCCGCCATCACCCAGGACCTCGCCGGGTTCTGGACAGGCGGCTACCGCCAGGTGCGCAGCGAACTGCGGGGGCGCTACCCGCGCCATCCCTGGCCCGAGGATCCCAGCCAGGCGATCGCCACCGCCCTCACCAAGCGCCGGCTTCAGCAGGATCAATCCCAGAGGTGATCAAAGCCGAAGTGGCGCAGCCCTTCGGCGATGCCCGCACAGCCCTCCGCCTCGGCGCGGTACACCGATGGCAGTCGCGGCAGATGCTCCAGCAGCGCGGCCTCGGCATTGCCCACCATCACCCCCTGCAAACCGGTCTCGAACATGGCCAGGTCGTTGAGGGTGTCACCGGCGGTGACCACACAGCGGGACTCCACCTCGAGCCACTCCAGCAGGGCCAGCAGGGTGCTGCCCTTGTTCACTCCCGCCGGGAGCACATCGAAATAACGGCTGTCGGAGAGCACGCAATCGGCTCCAGCGGCCTGGAGCTGGGGAATCACCCCGTGGTCAAACAGCTCCAGATCCACGTAGTACGCCAATCGGCGGTTGGAACTCACCGGCTGCAGCGACAATCCAGCCTGATGGGCCAGCAAGGGAGCCAAGCGCTCGGGCAATCCCTGCCAGCGCTGCTCGATCGGATCGACGGCCAGCGGCACCGGCGCGAGCGAGGCCCCACAGGCCACGGTGCATCCCACATCGCCGATCACCAGGTGAGGTGCCCGCAGGCCGATCGGTTCGTCCTGCTGCAGAACCCGGGCAATCGAGACGAGATCACGGCCCGTGCAAAACACATGCAGCACCCGCTCCCGCTGCTCCGCCAGCCAGCGGTAGAAACGGCGGCGCTCCGGGGTGGAGCCCCCCAGCAGGGTCCCATCCAGGTCGGTCACCAGCACCAGCTCAGGCGCCTCAGGCAGGGGGGCCGAGAGCTGACGCTGCAGCTGCTGGCGAGGACTGGCGATGGGAGCAACAGGCGCGGATGCAACCACCTCATCAGGCTTCAGCAGACCTGTCAACGGCCGCAGCCCATCCCCGCCAAAGCCCAAATGCACTACCAGGAGCAGATCTGCGGCAGTTGTCAAGACACCGCCAACGATCGTTACGGTTGTAGAGCCGTCGCCCTGGCTCCCATGTCTGATTCCCCGCGCTTTGGCTTCGTGTCCTTTGCCGAAACCTGGAACGGCCGCCTGGCCATGCTGGGGTTTGTGATCGGCCTAGGCACCGAGCTGCTCACCGGCAAGAGCATCCTCGGGCAACTCGGCCTGGGCTGAAGGTTCCATCGTGGCGTTTTTGCATGGTTCAGACTGGACAAACGTCTGGTCTGTCCCTGCTCTGGCACCGCTCTACGCCAAGAACCGCCGCGATGGCGCTCGTCTACTCAGCAGCGCTCTCGTGATCACGAGCATCGCCCTGATGAGGCTCGATCACACCATCGGCCTGGTGATCGCGATCCTCGGCACGGCGGTGTGCCTCTACTGGTGGCGCTGCTACCGAACCCTTGAACGCTGAACCGGGCCTACCGCGCTACAGCGTTTCGGAGCTGAACCAGGCCATCGGCTCGCTACTCGAACGGGGGTTTGCCCCCCGTTTTCTGCTGGAGGCCACGGTCTCAAGGCCCCAGCTGAAGAAGGGGCACCTGTGGCTCACCCTGGTGGATGAACAGGCCTCTGTGTCTGCGGTGGTTTGGGCTTCGCAGCTGAGCAAGCTCTCGCACCAACCCAGCGAAGGTGATGGCGTCACCGTGGTGGGCAAGCTCAACTTCTGGGCCAGCCGGGCCAGCCTCTGCGTTCAGGTCCTCGACCTGCGCCCCAGCCTTAGTGCGGTGCTACGCCAATTCGAGCGGGTGCGCCAGCAGCTCGAGCCGGAAGGCCTGTTTGCCCCGGAACACAAGCGATCACTGCCGGCGATGCCGGCCGCCCTCGCCCTGCTCACCAGTGTCCCCAGCTCCGCCCTGGCGGACATGTTGCGCACCGCTGCCGAACGCTGGCCCGCCACCAGAATCCACGTGGTGCCCATCCCCGTCCAGGGACCTGTGGAGGTCGCCATTCAGGCGCGCCTGGCCCAGGTGATCGCTGCAGCACCGCGTCTCGGCATCGAGGCGATCGTGTTGGCCCGGGGCGGCGGCAGTCGGGAGGATCTGGCCGTGTTCGACGGCGAAGGCCTGGCCCGCGACCTGGCGGCCTGCCCTCTCCCCGTGGTGACTGGACTGGGCCATGAGGACGACACCACCATTGCCGATCTGGTGGCCGACTACCGAGCCGCCACCCCCACCGCGGCGATCGTGGCTCTGGTGCCGGACCGCCAGGCCATCCAGCAGCGGCTGGCGCAAGAACGCTCCCTGGTGAAGCAGGTGGTGATCCTGCGGCTGGAGCGCGAGCGCCAACGGTTGAGCAGCCTCCGCGAGCGGCTGGAGCTGCAGCATCCAACCCTGGTGCTGCAACGACTGCGGCGCGACCTACAGCATCGTCTGGCGCTGCTGCAGGCCTTGTCTCCTCAGCATCTGCTCGAGCGGGGGTTCGCTTTGGTACGCACCAGCACGGGGGAGCTGGTGCGTTCAGCGCAGCAGGTGACCCCCGGGGACGCGCTGAGCATCCAGCTGGCGGAAGGGCAGCTCGAGGTGGAGGTGAAGCAAAGTCACCCCCAACAGGCAGGCTGAGGCCATGAGTGACCCAACCCCCAAAAGCACCAAAAGCCGCTCGCGCAAGGTCCAGCCGCCAGCCGCCAGCACCACCCCGGAGTGGCTGGCCGATCTTCAGCAGCTGAGCTTTCAGGACGCCCACACGGCCCTGCAGCTGGCCATAGCCCAACTGCAGGCAAGCGACCTCGATGTGGAGCAGATGGCAGGCCTTTATCAACGGGCCCGCGCCTATGCAGACCACTGCGAAGCCGTGCTGGCACGGGTGGAGCAGGACGTGATCGAATGGGGCAGCGAACCACCAGCCGAGAGCGCCTGACCATGCCCCGCCCCTGGCTTGCCTGGCTGTATCTCGCCCTCGCCGTGGCCGGGGGGGTGCTGCCCTGGATGGCGAATCTGGATTACATGAAGGCCTACGGATCGAGCTTCGATATCAGCCAATTCGTGCAGCTCGCCAACGCCAATCCAGCGGCCCAATCCCTCTCCCGCGACCTGCTGATCGGCGCCTCGGCCATCACCATCTGGATGGTGGTGGAGAGCCGG
>CALJTZ010000075.1 GCA_937975655.1 uncultured Synechococcus sp.
CCAGGATTTGGCTTGTTGGAGCATGGCAATGGAGGGAGGTTTCAGTGGGGGCACAATGCGCTGACACGCATCCTAACGCCACCCCCACGCCATCGGAAAGCCTTCATGACCCAGGACAAATTGCTGACCGCCAATTTCATCGGGCCGGCGGGTTACATCTCGCTGGAAGACGGCGAGGCGCTGCGGGCGACCGTCAGCATCGGCGTGGCCTTCCACCAGACGGCCCACTCGCTGGACGAGGTGCTCTCGCGCGCCGACACCCGCCTCTACGAGGCCAAGCAGGCCGGGCGGGCCTGCGCGGTGGTGTTCAACGAGCAGATGCACCAGCGCCTGACCCGGCGCATCGAGCTCGAGAACGGCCTGCACCCACAGGCGCAACGAGGGGGGCAGACGCCCCTGCTCGTAGCGCGTCAGAGCTTCCAGCAGCACCGGGGTGTTGACCCACTGGGGCGAGCGCGGAGCCATCGGAGCCAGGCATCTGGGCCGCAGTGTGCGCGCTGGACAAGTAGCCGGCAAGGGGTTGGCCCGCCTGCAGGTGGTCTTCAGCTTTGAGCCCCTTTGCGACCAAGCCAGAGCAGCTCGCGCCCCCTCTCTTCACTCTCCACGGCATGGAGATGGGAGACGAGGGCATACAGATCACTACCAGCGAGTTCGCCATTCGCCTGCCATTTCATGGCACGGGGTTCTGGACGGCGAACGGAATGAACCACTGAGCGGCGCTGAATTTGAAAGTTCGACGACCCTACGGAAGCAGCGCTTCAAAAACAGGACACCAAGACACAGAACGGCAGAAGAGTTCCTTAAGTTCCGCAAATCTGTGGCCAATCAGTAGGCCAGGGACAGGAAATCTTCAGAGATGCTTGAGATCGGGATAGGCCGTGAGCAGCTCCTCGGTGCTCAGCACGTCACCGGCGCCCTCCGGCTGCCAGATCACCTCGAGGGCCAGCAGATCGTTGGAGGGCACCGAGCCGATCACCCGCAGGGCCTCGCGCAGCTCTTCTGAACCCGTGAGGGGCTTGAGCGCAAGCCGGCTGCGGCTGGCCACCAGCACGGTCACGGCGATGAAATCACTGGTGGCATCGGCGGCACCCGCAGCCGTGGGGCCCTCGCTGAGGCGCTTGCCAGCCACGTTGCTGGTCACCTCACTGCGCAGCTTGCTGCGCTCGGTCATGGAGAGGCGATTGAAGGTGGCTTCGGCCGCGTTGAAGGGCACCTGCCCCACCTCGGCATTGGCGTACACCCAGAGATCGGGATGGCGCAGCAGCGCCAGGGTGGTGTCCTGAAGAACCCTCTGCAGGCCCGCATTGGTACTGGTGTCGGCACTGGCGGCGAGGCCACGCAGATCAGCCTGCAGCTCCTTGGCAGAGGCCAGCAGCCCCACCTGCAACTGGGCGATGGCCACGGGGCCATCGGGGCGGTATCCCGCCAGCTCGCCACCATCGCCGCGGGAGGGAAGGGCCGTGCCACCACCGCGCAGGGCATTCACCAGCAGCCCCACCACCGCCATCAGGATCAGGAAGCCAAACAGGCCGCCACCACCACCAAAGAAGAAGGGAACGATGAAGGGAAAGCCGATACCACCTCCGCCGTAACCGCGCTGCACGCCACCGCCATAACCACCGCCGTAGTTGCCGCGGTAGCTGCCACCACCGCCCCCATAGCTGCGGGGCATGGAGGGAGCTGAGCGGAAACTGCCGCCGCCGATGCGGCCGCCACTGGCCGCAAACGTGGGCTTGGGAATGGCCAGGAGCACCGCGAGCACAGCGGGGACCATCAGCGCACTGCAAACGCGGCGCAGCAGCTGGGACGGACGGTTGGAGAGCAAGGCCGCAGCCCAATCAGTTGGGGAGAAATCTAGGAACCGCCCCCAACGATGGTGACCACCTCGATCCCATCGGCTTCCCGTACCGGTTGCTGCGGCCAGCGATGCCGCGGCAGGATCTCGCCGTTGAACTCCACCACCACCAGCTGGGGCCTGTAACCGAGGTGCTCCAACACGGCCTGCAGGGTCAACCCCGCCGGGCAGCGGGCGTCTTCGCCATTGAGGCGCAGGGTGATGGTGTCGCTCATGAACTGGTGCTGGCGGCGCGGTCGTCCAGCAGCTGCAGCAGCTCGCGGGTGGCCGCCGCGGGATCCTGGGCCTCGGTGATGGCCCGCACCACCGCCACCCGCTGGGCCCCGGTGGCCTGAACGGCCGCCAGGTTGGCCGCCTCGATACCACCGATGGCAAAGAAGGGAATCGGGCTGTGCGCCACCGCCTGCTCCACATAGGCCAGCCCCACGGGGTCCCGGCCGGGTTTGGTGGGCGTGGCATTCACCGGGCCCACGCCCACGTAGTCGCAGCCATCGGCGATCGCCTGCTGCAGCTGGCTAAGGGCATGGGTGCTGCGGCCGATCAAACGGTCGGGGCCCAGCAGGCGCCGAGCGATGGCGGGCGGCAGATCGCCCTGGCCCAGGTGAACGCCATCGGCGTCCACCGCCAGGGCGAGATCAATTCGATCGTTCACGAGAAACAGGGCCCCATGGCGGGCGCAGAGCTGGCGCAGAGCCCGGGCCTGCTGCAGGCGCACGACATCGGTGAGGGGCACGCCATCGGCCATGCAGCTGCCCTCCTTGGCGCGGTATTGCACCAGCCGCAGCCCGACCTCCAGAGCAGCGGCCACAACCTCCTCCAGCTGGGGGGACGGACTGGTGATCAGGTAGAGGTGACAGTGCTGCAACAGCTGCCGGCGCCAGCCACCGCCGCCGCCGGCCCGCAACAGATCCACCTCGAGGTCGTAGAGGGCGTACCGGATCGCCGCCGCCTCGGCCGCCAGCGGGGCATCGAGCCCCCGGCCAAATTCCTCCAGCACCCGCAGGGCCTCCTGCACCCGGCCGCAATTGGCTGCCACCACCTGGGCTGCGCCACTGCGCTCGGCCTGGGCGGGATGGGCCATGCCGGCGGCAGCGTCGGTGGCGGTGTGACGCGCCTGCTTGTAGGCCTCGCGATGGAGCAGCCCCAGGCGCTGGCGCAGGTCCTTGGTGCGAACCACCAGATCGGCGCGATCCAGGCCAAACCGGCACCAGTCCTCAATCACCCGCAGCCCCTCCCGGGCGCGGTCGAGGTTGGCATCGAGCAGACGCTGCACCGCCTGCAGATCCTCGGCGGGCAACGCGGTGGTGGGCGGGATGGTCATGTGCTGCGTAGGGTGAGGCCGCACATCAGGGGCCAATGGGGATGGAGCAGGGCGGAGCGGACAGCCCGATGCTGGTGCTGATTTCAGGGATTCTGCTGCTGGGCGGCATCGCCGCCTTCATCAGCTGGGGCCTCACCAACGCCTACCCCGCAGGCTGAGGCCAGGAGCGCCTCCGCCTGGGCCGCATCGGCGGCAATCTGGCCACACAGGGCCTCCAGGTTGGGAAATTTTTGCTGCCGGCGCAGCAGGGCCACCGGCTCCACCAGCAGCTGGGCCCCCTCCAGCTCCAGCTGTTGGCCCAGCAGATGCACCTCCACGGCCGAGGGGGCCGTGGGGTCCACGGTGGGCTGGGGCCCGAGGTTCATCACAGCCGCCAGAGGCGCCCCGCCATTCACCCGGGCCCAGGCGGCGTAAACGCCCTCGAGCGGCAGGATCTTGCGGCCATCCACCTGCAGGTTGGCGGTGGGCCAGCCCAGCTCGCGTCCCAGCCCACGGCCACGCACCACACGCCCGCCAAAGCGGTAGGGGCGATCCAGGAGGCGGGCGGCTTCCGCCAGGTTGCCGGCGGCCAGGGCCCGGCGAATGCGGCTGCTGCTCACCCGCTCCTCGCCGTCCCAGAGCATCGGCACCACCACCACCTCCAGGCCATGGCGCGCACCGATGGCCGCCAGGGCGGCGGTGTCGCCACTGCGGCCGGCGCCAAAGCGGAAGTTCTCCCCCACGGCCACCAGCCGGGCTTGCAATTGGTGCACCAGCACCTGCTCCACAAAGGCCTCAGGGCTGAGGGTGGCCAGCTGAGGGGTGAAGGGCACCAGCACCAGCTGCTGAATGCCGAGGGGCTCGAGCAGATGCAGCTTCTCCCCCGGCAGATCGAGGCGCAGGCGGGTATCGCCGAACAGCACCTCGCGGGGGTGGGGCCAGAAACTCACCACCGTGGGCACCAGGCCGGCAGCGGCGGCAGGGCCAGCGATGGCGGCAATCACCCGGCGGTGGCCCTGGTGCAGGCCATCGAAGCTGCCCAGGGCAATCGCCGTGGGGCGCTCGGCCTCTTCGGGGCTGCGCAGAGCAATCGCGGAGCGCAGGGGCATCACAGAAGGGAACTCTCCGAAAACCTGCCGTGGCCCTCGCCTTTGGCATCCTCCCATGGCAGGTTTGGGCGACGCTCCGCTCCACCCCCGCCGCCTGCCCCATGGCCGACCGCCTCGACCTGCAGCTGATCTCTGCCGCCCTGCGGCGGGTGGGCTGGATTCGCCTCTGGGCCCAGGTGGTGCTGGCGGTGGTGGTGATGGGGGTGCTGCTGTTCAACAACATCGGAGGCCAGATCGCCGCCCGGGCCGACAAGGCCCTGGGGCTGGGCCCCGGCCTCTCCCTCACCACCCTGGCCTTCTTCGTGCTGCTGTGGTCGATTTGGCAGAGCGGCCTGCTGGTGCGCTGCGGCCGGGCTTTGGCCAGCCCCGTGCGCCCCAGCAAGGGGGAAACGGCACGGCTGATCAAGCGCAGCATCCTGGCCGACCTGGTGGGCATCACTTTCGCGGTGGTGGGGTATCAGTCCCTGGCGGGCAGCCTGTTTGTGCAGGCCTCGATGCAGGCGGGCTTCGCCTTCGGTGGTGCCATGACCACCCCGGGCGGCCGCATCACCAACTACCCGATCACCTCGCTCGAGATGCTCTCGGTGCTGAGCAACACCCAGGTGGTGTTCGCCCACCTGATCGGCCTGTGGATCAGCCTGTGGCTGCTGCAACGGGTATACCGCTCGGCCTGATTCACTCGAGGGCGGGCAGATCCGACGGGTTGCCGCGCCAAAACAATTCCGGCTGCAAGGGGGTGAGCGCCACACCTCCACCATTCACGTGGGCCACATCCGTGGGCCAGGCCTCGGGCCCCGCTACCGCCGCCTCGAGATCGTTCACCACTTCGCCGGCAAGCCAGTAATAGGTGCGGCCGCGGGGATCCACCCGCTGGTCGAACTGATCGGTGTAGCGGCGCACCGCCTTGCGGCACCAGCGCACGGGGCCGAGCTGCTCAGCCGGCAAGGGCGGCACATTGAGGTTGAGCAGCATCCCCTCGGGCCAGCCCCGCTGCAGCAGGCGCTCGGCCACATCCAGGGCCAGGGTGGCGGCCGGCTGGAAATGGCGCCACTGGAAATCGGCACTGCTCACCGCCAGGGCATGCAGGCCCTCGATCGTGCCCTCCATGGCGGCACTCACCGTGCCGGAGTAGAGCACATCGGTGCCGAGGTTGGGGCCATGGTTGATGCCCGAGAGCACCAGGTCGGGCCATTCATCCAGCAGGGCGAACAGGGCCAGCTTCACGCAATCGCTGGGGGTGCCGCTGCAGGCCCAGGCCTTCACGCCATCGGCAAACAATTCATCGGCCCGCTCTGCCCTGAGGGGGGTCTGGAGGGTGAGGCCATGGCCTGTGGCGGAGCGCTCCTGATCCGGACACACCACGGTCACCTGATGGCCGCGCCGTGCCGCCTCCGCCGCCAGGGTGCGAATGCCATCGGCGAACACGCCGTCGTCGTTGCTGATCAGGATCCGCAAGGGCTGATGCCAAGTAAGAAGAGGCTAGAAGCGTCCCAGCCTCCAGAATCCGAGCAGAGCACGCCCAGGCAGTAGCTGAGTACCGGCAGAGACCCTTAGCTTGCTGGTAGTGAGAAGCATTCAACCCGTCGTTGTCGATCGCCGCCACCCCCTTCACAACGGAACATTCGAGCGTCACCTCTGGAACGGATCTCCGCCAGATGCTGATCGCCAATCAGCCGCTCGTGGCCGGCAGCGGCAGCAAGCTTGAAGCCTTCCTGATCACCGAAACCCACCACCTCCGGCACACCCCCAACTTCCAGGGCACGGGGATCAATGGCAAAGAAGTCCTGGATCTGGTGCGCCAGTGCACGCAATCAGCTCTGCTGTTTCTGGTGGACAGCATTGCCGCCGATGGTGGAGAGGCGCTTCTGCATCAGCTTCGCCAGGAGAAGCACCCGCCGCTGGTGCTGTATGTGAGCGGCACCCGACGCTGGCAATCGCGCGAGCAGCTTGATCTTTTTCCAGCCCACGCGCTGCTTTCGGTGGATTCGGTGGGCAGCGGACGGTTCAATGCTGCCCTCGCAACAATGCTCGGGGGCAGCCGTTATGTGGACGAGCTGCTTCTGCAGCAGGCCTCTCAACCCATCGATGCCACCTCCAAGCTCAGCAGTCGGGAACTGGAGGTGACCCTTGGCGTAACCCAGGGACTCACCAATCGCGACATCAGCCTGCAGCTCTATATCGCCGAAAGCACAGTGAGGGACTACGTGAGTTCAGCGCTGAAGAAGCTATCCCTCAACAACAGAGCTGCCCTGGCCGCCTGGGCGACACAGCACGGCCTCCACCCAGCGACCACGACAGTTGTCGGGCCGAAACACGACAGATGACGGATCGACCTCCCAAGAAGCCCTGCATAGGGTGAAGCAGTTCACGGGAGTTCACCATGTCACGCCACAGCAGCAACGGCCATCGTGACTCGGAACGCTCCAGGGAGCGTGACCACGCAGAAAGAGATCGTGATCGCGACTCAGGTCGCGACGAGATCACCGGACTGAGCGACGATTTCGACAGCAGCCATGATTCAGGCCACGATGACGAAGCGGATGGAGGCCTCACGGATCGCTATCGCTTCAGCCTCAACAATGGCAAGGTCACGAATCTGCAGGAATACGACGATGGTCGCTGGCGCCAAGAACGGAGCGATGGATCAGAGACCTGGAGCTTCGATGGCACCAACCTGATCAAAACCGAAACCGAGCGTCACAGCAGCTCGATCAGTACCTTCAGCGACCCTGACGGCGATGGGGTCTTCACGCGCCTCAACAGCTCCTCCAACGCCTTGGGCAGCATCCTGGGCGCCAGCGACATCTCAGGGCTGGGATAGGAGGCCACGGGGCTGCGTCCGCGTCCTGGTCGGAGCCCCCTCTCCTTAGAGTCGGCCATCGCCGGAACAGAGCCGTGAGCGCCACCGTCAGCCTGCAGCAGCTCACCGACCAGCTCGAGCAGCTGGAAGCTCAGGCCGCCGCTGCCATCGCCGCCGCCGCCACCGCCGCCGACCTGGAAGAGCTGCGGGTGGGCCTGCTGGGCAAGAAGGGCAAACTGTCGGGCGTCCTGGGGGCCATGGGCAAACTGCCGGGGGATGAACGCCCCCTGGTGGGCCAACGGGCCAACGTGCTCAAGGAACAGGTGCAGGGCCTGCTGAGCGAGCGGCTGCAGGCGGTGAAATCGGCGGCCATGGCCGAGCGCATCGCCGCCGAAACCCTCGACGTGACCATGCCGGCCAGCTTCACGCCGGCGGGGCATCGCCACCCGCTGATCAGCACGATCGAGGAGATCGTGGACATCTTTGCGGGCCTCGGCTATCGGGTGGAAGAGGGCCCCGAGATCGAGACCGACTACTACAACTTCACTGCCCTCAACATCCCGCCCCAGCACCCGGCGCGGGACATGCAGGACACCTTTTATCTGTCTGAGAGCGAACTGCTGCGCACCCACACCTCGCCGGTGCAGATCCGCCATCTGGAGAACAACCCCCCACCGGTGCGGATAGTGGCCCCCGGCCGGGTTTATCGCCGCGATGCCGTGGATGCCACCCACTCGCCGGTGTTTCACCAGGTGGAGGTGCTGGCCATCGACGAGGGGCTGGATTTCAGCCACCTGCGCGGCACTGTGACCGCCTTCCTGCAGCAGTTTTTCGGAGATCTGCCGGTACGCTTCCGCGCCAGCTACTTCCCCTTCACCGAGCCCTCGGCAGAGGTGGACGTGCAATGGCGCGGCCGCTGGCTGGAGGTGATGGGCTGCGGCATGGTGGATCCGGCTGTGCTGGAAGGACTGGGCATCGATCCCAACCGCTACAGCGGCTTCGCCGCAGGGCTGGGGGTGGAGCGCTTCTGCATGGTGCGCCACGGCATCGACGACATCCGCCGGCTGTTCACCAGCGATCTGCGCTTCCTCGAGCAGTTCTGAGCGCCACTCCCACCGCCATGTGAAGCAACGGCCAGCGCTGAGCGCTGGTCCCCATAAACTCCTGCTGACCCTCGCCCACGATCGGTGCCCTGCGTCGGACTGATCGTGAATGACGGCAAGGACCTCGCCCTGGCGACGGCCGATGCCATTGAGGCCCGCTTTCGCGAGGCCGGCTACGAGGTGCGACGGGCCAGCAGCTCCGGCGGCATGGTGGGCTTCGCCAACCCGGACCAGCACCTGCGCACCCTTGGCCACACCGCCTGCGTGCCGGCAAATTTCAAGCGCAGCATGAAGCTGGCGGTGGTGCTTGGTGGCGACGGCACCGTGCTCTCCGCCGCCCGGCAAACGGCACCGATCGACGTGCCGATCCTCACGATCAACACCGGGCACCTGGGCTTCCTGGCCGAAACCTATCTGCCGGAACTCGATCAGGCCCTCGATCAGGTGATCGCCGGCAACTGGACGGTGGAAGACCGCACCATGCTCGTGGTGAGCGTGATGCGCGGTGAGCAGCGGCGCTGGGAGGTGCTGTGCCTCAACGAGATGGCCCTGCACCGTGAGCCGCTCACCTCGATGTGCCACTTCGAGATCGCCATCGGCCGCCACGCCCCGGTGGACATCGCCGCCGACGGCGTGATCCTCTCCACCCCCACGGGCTCCACCGCCTATGCCCTCAGCGCTGGCGGACCTGTGATCACCCCGGACTGCCCGGTGCTGCAGCTCACCCCGATCGCCCCCCACTCGCTGGCCTCGCGGGCGCTGGTGTTCAGCGACCGGGAACCGGTGACGGTGTTCCCTGCCACGCCGGAGCGGCTGATGATGGTGGTAGACGGCAGTGCCGGCTGTTACGTGTGGCCGGAAGACCGGGTGCTGATCCGCCGCAGTGAGCACCCGGTGCGCTTCGTGCGCCTGGCGGACCATGAGTTCTTCCAGGTGCTGCGCAACAAACTGGGCTGGGGCCTGCCCCATGTGGCCAAGCCGGGGAACGGCAACCCATGAGCGAGGCCCTGGTGCTGCTGCTGGGGGCGGAGGCCACAGCCCTGGAGGCTCGCCTGCTGGCCTCCGGCTACCTCTGCCAGATCGGAACGGCCGACGCCCCCAGCAGCTGGGCCAACGCTGAGCTGGTGGTGCTGGGCAGCGAACTGGAGCCCCTGATTCCCCAGCTGCAGCAGGCCTTGCCTGGGGTGCCGCTGCTGCTCGATATCGGCGCGGACAGCGTGGCCGCCCGCAGCCATTGCCTGCGCTCCGGCGCCAGCGATTTCTGGCTGTCCGCATCGGGCACCAGCGATCTGCTGATGCGCCTGCGGCTACACCGCAAGCTCAGCCGCAAGGGCCAACCACCGCCGGATCTGCTCCAACTGGCCGATCTCACGATCGTGCCCAGTCGCCATGAGGTGCGCCGCGCTGGGCGGAAGCTGGAGCTCACCGCCCGGGAATACGCCCTGCTGCTGCTGCTAATGGAGCACAGCGGCCGCGTGGTGAACCGCGATCAGATCCTGCGGGAGGTGTGGCACGACCAGCAGGGCGCCGCCAGCAACGTGATTGAGGTGTACGTGCGCTACCTGCGCCAGAAGCTGGAGGAACAGGGCGAGAAGCGCCTGATCCACACCGTGCGGGGCCTGGGCTACTGCCTCAGCGATGGGCCACCCAACCTGGGGGCACCACGGCCCAGCAGCTCCACCTGACCCCCATGCCGCCAACCTCCACCCCACCACCCCAGTACCTGCCCATCAGCGCCGAGTGGTGTTTGGCGGCCGTGGCAAAGGCGCCAGCCTGCATCCAGCTCGAGGTGGCCCGCAGCCCGCAACAGCAGAGCTGGGGGCTGATGGGCCGGCCGCCACTGGCCCCGCTGCGAGGCATGTGGTTTCCCTATGCCGAGCCCCAAACCCTGAAGTTCTGGATGCACCGCACCCCCGCCCCGCTGGACATGCTCTTCCTGCGGCAGGGCCGGGTGCTGGCCATCGAGACCGCCGCCAAGCCCTGCCCGCGGCTGCCCTGCCGCAGCTACGGGCCCGATGAACTCGCTGATGGGGTGGTGGAACTGGGGGCCGGCCAGGCCGAGGCGCTGGGAATCACCGTGGGCAGCCCAGCGGTGATCACCCCCCTGGCTCCAGCCGCTCCCCCCGCAGCACCAGCACGGGATTGAGGGGCGCCAGGCGGGTGCCCTCCGCCAGGGGCGCACCGCGCCAGGCCTGGTGCTGAGCCACCGCCACCCGGCAGCCGGCCTGCTCCAGCAGCGGCCGCAGCTCCGCCAGGGCCTCCAGGGTGGCCAGGGGGATCACCACCACCCCACCGGGCCGCAACCGCTGCAGCACTGCCGCCAGCACCGCCGCCCGCCCGCGGCCGCCGCCGCCGATCAGCACCCGGTCGGGATCCGGCAGCTGGGCCAGGGCCTCCGGGGCCCGGCCCTGCACCACCCCCGCCGGCCTCACCCCCAGCCGTTCGCCATTGGCGGCGATCAACCCCGCCGAACCGCCCCGCTGCTCCAGGAACCAGCCCTGCAACTGCGGCCGCAGCCGCAGGGCCTCCAGGCCCACCGAGCCCACCCCGGCGCCGATGTCCCACAGCACGCCGCACTGGGGCAGCGCGAGCTCGGCCAGCAGCTGGATCCGCACCTCCCGCTTGGTCATCAGGCCCGGGCGGTCGTCGTGCTGAAGGAACAGGCCGTCGTCGAGGCCGAACAGGGGCAGGGCGGCGGGATCGGAGGGAGCCGCCGGGGGCTCAGCAAGGAGCAGCACCAAATGCAGGGGATCGCAATCGGCCGGGATGGGGGTCTGCGGGGCCAAGCGCTGCACCCGCTCCGCCGGATGGCCCAGCCGCTCGCACAGCCAAAAGGCGTAGGCGGCCTCCAGCCCCGAGGCCGCCAGCATCCGTCGCACCTCCTCGGCGCCCCCACGGCCGGGGTCGGTGAGCACCGCCAGGGCTGCCGGGCGCTTCTGCAAGGCCGCCGCTAACGGGTCCGGGTCCCGGCCATGCAAGCTGATCCAGCTGGCGTCCTGCCAGGGGCGGCCAAGGCGTGCGAAGGCCAGCTGCAGCGAGCTGGGGGCCGGGTGAAAGCGCAAGTGCTCACGGCCGAAGCGCTGGATCAGCAACCGGCCGATGCCGAACCAGAGCGGATCACCGCTGGCCAGCACCAGCGCCGGCCGGCCGCTGGCCAGGGCCTGCTCCAGGGGCCCATAGATCTGCTCGGGCCGGTCGCTGGCCAACAGCTCGGGGCAGGGGCTCGTGGCCGGGATGCGCCCCTCCGCCTGTTGGAGCTGCCACCAGGGCAGCAGCTCCAGCAGCAGCCGCTCCGGGGCCGCCACCAACGCCGCGGCCCGGATCAGCTGCTGCGCCCCGGCAGGCAGGGCCGCCAGGCCACCCGCATCGGTGCCGATCACCTCCACCAGGGCCTGTTCCGCCAGGGCGCCGTCTGCCACTGGAGCCATGATGCTCAGCCACCTGCCCCTTCGGCCCGCCCATGAGCGATCGCCGCCAGCGCATCCACGACCTGGTGCTCGCCCTGCTGGCCCAACAGAGCGACCTGGAGCTGCTGGCCGGCGACGGCTCAGGCCTGCCCAGCGGCGATGCCGGCAACTGGATCGAGCGCAACCGCCGCGTGGTGCAGCGCTACCAGGCCCTGGTGCGCTCCGCCGTGACCCTGGATGCCCTGGTGGACCAGGAAGTGGGCGGCAGCCTGCAGACCCAATCGGGTCAGCTCTGACAAGCTGGGCGCACTTTTTACGGCTCCATGGCGCGCTTCGGCCTCTCCGCCCTCAAATCGCTGTTGCGGGGCAAAGGAGCCCAGCGCCCTGCCGGCCGCCCCTGGCGCCCCCCAGCCGCGAGCTGGTCGCGCCCCTTGGGCCTCGGCTGGGACAAGCCCTACACGGTGCGCTACGCCAGCAACCTCGACGACGGCCCCAACCACGGCATGCCGCTGGGGGTCAACATTTACCTGGTGGGACGGGCCTGACAGGCCGGTGGTGTACTGAAACCTATAAAATCCGGTTCAGTTACAAGCCGGGTACATCCCGGTGCAGCCGAATTTTCAACTTCCCGGGAAACTACCACCATGGCACTCGTTTCAATGCGCGAGCTGCTGGACCACGCAGCCGTCAACG
>CALJTZ010000076.1 GCA_937975655.1 uncultured Synechococcus sp.
CGCGGAGTGAGCCAGTCATGAGCATCGAAGTCAGAAACCTGTCCCGCCGTTTTGGCGCCACCGTGGCCTGCAACAACCTCAACCTGGACATCCCGGCGGGTGAACTGGTCGCGCTGCTGGGGCCCTCGGGCTGCGGCAAGACCACGCTGCTCCGCCTGATTGCCGGCCTGCTGGAGCCCAGCCGCGGCCGCCTGCAGCGGCCGCTCAAGAGTGCCCTGGTGTTCCAGAACCCCGATCACCAGCTGCTGCTGCCCAGTTGCGGCAGCGACATCCAGCTCTCCCTGCCAGCAGGGCTCAACGCCCAGCAGCGGCGTATCGCCGTGGAAGACGCCCTGGCCAGCGTGGGGCTTTCGGGCTTTCGCCAGCGCCCCATTCACACCCTCAGCGGCGGCCAGAAGCAACGCCTGGCGATCGCCGGCGCCCTGGCCAGCCAGGCCCGGTTGCTGCTGCTGGATGAGCCCACGGCCCTGCTGGATGAAACCAGCCAGCGGGAGGTACTGGAGCTGATCCACGCCCTGTGCAACCGCACGCAGGAGCCGCTCACAGCCCTGTGGATCACCCATCGGCTCGAGGAGCTGGAGTGGTGCGACGCCGCCGCCCTGGTGGAACGGGGCAGCGTGGGCCCCTGGCAACGCGCCAGCACGCTGCGATCGCGACTCACCCCCTTGCGGCCGGGGAGGGCCGAGGGGTAAGTTCTTCGGGTCCCAGTCAGGGGCGCATTCCTCGGTAGCTCAGCGGTAGAGCGATCGACTGTTAATCGATTGGTCGCAGGTTCGAATCCCGCCCGGGGAGTTCTTTCAACCCCAGCCCTACGGCTGGGGTTTTTTCTTGGCCATCCAAGGCTCGGGCCTCAGAGCCCCCATGCCTCACAACAAACCACCCGCGATTGCAACAGCCTGGGCGGAAGAAAAACTGAAGATTGCAGCAGTCAATTGCGGCGGAAATCGCGCCGATTCGCTGACCAGCGCTGGATTCTCAGCGGCATTGGCACAGCACTGCGGCGGTGATCGCCTGTGCAGCAGCTGAATTTGAAGAGGAGAATGGCTGCAATGAACAGCGCGCTCATCCACCCCGGACCAGGAGGTCAGCCATGAAGCCCTGCATCCTTCTGATCGAAGACGACGGTGACATGCGTGAGCTGGTGGCAGGCCACCTCGAACACAGCGGTTTCGACGTGCAGCGCGCCGATGACGGCATCAAGGGCCAGGCCCTGGCCCTGCAGTACAGCCCCGACCTGATCCTGCTGGATCTGATGCTGCCGAAGGTGGACGGCCTCACCCTGTGCCAGCGCCTGCGCCGCGATGAGCGCACAGCCAAAATCCCGGTGCTGATGCTCACCGCCCTAGGCAGCACCAAGGACAAGGTGAGCGGCTTCAACTCCGGAGCCGACGACTACCTGGCCAAGCCCTTCGATCTCGAGGAACTGCAGGTGCGGATCAAGGCCCTGCTGCGCCGCAGCGACCGGGCCCCCCTCTCCGCTAAGCACAACGAGATCCTCAACTACGGCTGCCTCACCCTGGTGCCGGAGCGCTTTGAGGCGATCTGGTTCGATGAGCCCGTGCGCCTCACCCACCTGGAATTCGAGCTCCTGCACTGCCTGCTGCAGCGCCATGGCCAAACCGTCGCACCGTCCCTGATCCTCAAGGAGGTGTGGGGCTACGAGCCGGACGACGACATCGAGACCATCCGAGTGCACATCCGCCACCTGCGCACCAAGCTCGAGCCCGACCCTCGCAAGCCCCGGTTCATCAAAACGGTATACGGCGCTGGCTACTGCCTTGAGCTGCCCACCGGCTCCCAGCTCGAGGAGCTGGCGAGCGTGATTCAGGAGGTACGCCAGACCCGCAAGGCCGCGGCCGCCTAACGGCGTCAGGAACTCACCGCCCCCGAGAGTTCCAGTAACGCCACCTCCCAGGCCAGGCGCGGCTGCACGAAGGCCCGCAGCTGCCGCCGCAGGGTGTCCAGGCGCCGCTGCTGAGCCGCATTCAGGTGGCGCCGCCACAACTGCAGCTGCCACCAATCCAGCAACCACAGCTGCTGTTCCACATCCAGCGCCTCGCAGAGATCGCGGGCGAGCCCCAGGGCCTCCACCGGACTGGCCGCCAAGGTGCTGAGGCGCTGGGCCAGGCCATCCGGCAGCGCCTGCCACTGCTGCCGGTGCTGCAGCAGGGCCCCAGGGGAGCCGGCAGCGAGCTCTAGCAATTCCGGAGGGTCCAGCCGCCCTGAGGGCTCGTCCTGCGGCGCTGGTGCCTCGACCGTACTCAGCGCCTGCGCGAGATCCTGGGGGCTGAGGCGGGAGAAGGGAACCGTCTGGCAGCGGGAGCGGATGGTGCTCAGCAGGCGATCCGGGGCAGCACTCAACAGAATCAACAGCCCATCGCCCGGCTCCTCCAGGGTTTTCAGCAGGGCATTGGCGGCCCCCTCGGCCATCGCCTCCACCGCCTCGATCACCACCAGGCAACGGCTGGCCTCCAGGGGCCGGCGGCCCAGGAACTGGGACACGCCTCGCACCTGCTCCAGCCGCAGCTGCGGAGGCGCCTTGCGGCTCACACCAGCTGCCGCAGCCTGGGAGGCCGCCACCAGCTGGCCCTTATCGGAATAGGTGGGCTCCACCCAGAGCAGATCGGGATGGTTGCCCTCCTCCAGCCGCCGCCGCACCGCCGCCGATCCCTGCGGCCCCGCAATCACCCCCTCCAGAAACCGCAGGGCCGCCCGGCTGCGGCCCACCCCATCAGGACCCGCGAACAGGTAGGCCGGCGCCAGGCGCTGCTGCTGCAGGGCGGCCAGCAGCAGGGTGGTGGCCGGCACCTGGCCCAGCAGACCGTCGAACAGTGCCGGGGTGGCTTCAGCCATGGACAGGGAAACGGCGCTGCAGTTCGGCGCGAATGGCCGCGGCCACGGCGGCCGGTGCGGGGGTGGCATCCACACGCGCCCAGCCCCGCTGGGCCGCAAGGGCGCCAAAGCCCGCGCACACCCTGGCCAGAAAGGCCTCGCCGCTGGCCTCGATCCGGTCTGCAGGCCGGTGGCCCCGGCGCCGCAGCGAGTCGGCCAGGGGCAGCTCCAACAGCAGGGTGCAATCGGGCTGCAGGCCTCCGGTGGCCATGGCCGCCAATTGATCGATCAGCTCCAGATCCAGGCCGCGGCCGTAGCCCTGATAGGCGGCGGTGGAGCCGGCGAAGCGATCACTCAGCACCCAGTGGCCCGCCTCCAGGGCCGGCGCAATGCGCTGCTGCACGTGCTGGGCGCGATCAGCCGCATAGAGCAACAGCTCAGCGGTGCTGCCGGGGGCCGTATCGCCGGGGGGATGGAGCAGCAACTGGCGCAGGGCCTGCCCCAGGGCCGTGCCACCGGGTTCGCGGGTCACCAGCAACTCCGCCCCCGCCGGCATCAGCCCGCTCTGGGGCAGCCAGGTGCGGAGTTGCTCGAGCTGGGTGGTTTTGCCGCAGCCATCAATACCCTCCAACACCACAAACCGCCCGCGCGGCCGCGGGTTCAGGCTGGATGGCGCCTCACGCATCACGGTTCAGAAGCAGGGCATTGCCCACCACGGTGATCGAACTGAGGGCCATCAGCAGGGCAGCGAGCGGAGGGGAGAGCACCACACCGAAGCCTGGCAGCAGCAAGCCCGCGGCGATCGGCAGCACCACCAGGTTGTAGCCGAAGGCCCAGGCCAGGTTCTGCCGCACCTTCGCCATGGTGCGGCGGGCCAGCCGCAGGGCCATCGCCACGGCCTCGAGGCGGTCGCCCAACACCACCACATCGGCCGTTTCCAGCGCCACCTGGGTGCCAGTGCCCACAGCAATCCCCAGATCGGCCGCGGCCAGGGCCGGGGCGTCATTGATGCCATCCCCCACCATCCCCACCAACCCCTGCTGATGGGCCTGAAGGATGTGTTGCAGTTTCTGCTGGGGCAGCAACTCCCAGGCCAGGCCCGCCTCAGGGATCCCCAGGGCTCGGCCCAGCTGCTGCACCGCCCCGCGGCGATCGCCGCTGAGCACCCCCAGCCCCAGCCCCATGGTGTGCAGCGTGGCCAGGGTTGCAGCCGCATCGGGCCGCGGCTGATCGTGCACGGCCACAAGGCCCAGCAGCTCCTGGCCTTGAGCCACCGCCAGCACCGTGGCCCCCTGCTCCCCCTGCTGCTGCTCCCAGCGGCGCCAGGGCTCAGCCAGGGTCACGCCCTGGGCCTCCAGCCACGGGGAGCGGCCCGCCCAGCAGCTCACGCCATCCTGCAACCGCCCTGTGACGCCCTGGCCCGGCTCAGTGCGGCAGTCGTCCAGGGGCAACAGCGCCAGCTGGCGTTGCTGGGCCTCCTGCAGCAGGGCATGGGCCAGGGGATGGCGGCTCTGGGCCTCGAGGCTGGCGGCGATCTGGATGAGCCGATCGGCACCGGCGGCTCCCGGTTCCAGGGCCGTCACCAGCGGACGCCCCAGGGTGAGGGTGCCGGTTTTGTCGAATAACAGGGTGTCCAGGCGGGAGGCGGTTTCGATCGCATCGCCGCCGCGGAACAACACGCCGGCCTGGGCCGCCCGGCCCGTCCCCACGGTGATGGCGGTTGGGGTGGCCAGGCCGAGGGCACAGGGGCAGGCCACCACCAGCACGGCAATGCTGAGCTGCAGGGCGAGGGCCAAGGGCGTTTCCGCGCCCATGCCCAGGCTCTGATGACCGCCATGCAAATGGGCCGACGGGGCAGCGGCCAGCACCTGGGGCCACATTCGCGTTCCCCAGCGCCACCAGAACAGGAAGGTGGCCGCAGCCAGGGCCAGCACCGCCAGGGTGAAGCGCCCCGCCACCCGATCCGCCAGGCCCTGGATGGGTGCCTTGCGGGCCTGGGCCTGCTCCACCAGGTGAATGATGCGGGCCACAGCACTCTCGGACCCTGGGCGCACCACCTCCAGGGTGAGGGCCCCATCAAGATTCAGGCTGCCGGCCGCCAGCTCCGTGCCGGCCTTCGCCTGCAGCGGCAGCGATTCGCCCGTGAGGCTGGACACGTCCACGGCGGAGAAGCCCTGCAGCACCAGGCCATCCACCGGCACCCGGTCGCCGGGCAACAGCCGCACCCGATCCCCCGGCCGCAGGGCCCCCACCCGCACGGGGCGGGCAGCCAGCTCCGGATCCGCCGGATCGCCCATCAGCAAGAGCGCCGACTCGGGCTGCAGCTGTGCCAACTCCTCCAGGGCACGGCCGGTGCGACACCGGGCCCGCTCCTCCAAGAACCGGCCCAACAACACGAAGCCCAGCAGCATCACCGGCTCGTTGAAGAAGCACTGCCAGCCCACCGCCGGCCAGATGAAGGCCACCAGGCTGGCCAGATAGGCGCTGCCCATGCCCAGGCCCACCAGGGTGTCCATGCCAGGCACACCCGCCAGGGCGGAGCGGGCCCCACCCACCAGGATCGAACGCCCAGGCCCCGCCAGGGCCAGGGTGGCCACCAGGGCATGCAGGCGGATATCCGCCAAGGGCGGGAACGGCAACGGACCGGCCTCCGCGAGGTGCCCCAGCACCGACACCAGCAGCAGGCCCAGGGCCACCACCAGCTGGCGCCAGTTTTGCCACCAGCTGCGCCGCTGCTGCCGCTGCGCCGCGCTGAGGGGCAGGCTCTCCTGGTCGCGGCGGCGGGCCGCAAACCCAAGGCCCGCCAGGGCCGTGATCAGGGGGGTGGCGGGATCGGCGGGAGGCCCCTCCAGCAAGCCAGGATCCAGGCCGATCCAGGCCGTGCGCGTGAGCAGATTCACGCTGGCCTGGCGCACGCCGGGCTGGGCCAGCAGCCGCTCCTCCACGGCCCGGACGCAGCCACCGCACTTCATCCCCTCCACCTCCAACAGCAGCGGAGCCACGGGACTGGGCGCCGAGGGAGCCAAAGGGCAGGCCATCAAGGGCTTTCAGGCTAGGGACTGCGAACGACAGCGCCAGCCCGCGGTTCGCGCAGGTGAGGATGGGACCACGCAGCTCCGATTCCCGCCGTGCCCCGCTCCCAGCGCAACGACAACTTCATCGACAAGAGCTTCACGGTGATGGCGGACCTGATCCTCAAGGTGCTGCCCACCAACCAGCGGGCCAAGGAGGCCTTCGCCTACTACCGCGACGGCATGAGCGCCCAGGCCGACGGCGAGTACGCCGAGGCCCTGGATAACTACAAGGAGGCCCTCACCCTCGAGGACGACCCCAATGACCGGGCCTTCATCCTCTACAACATGGCCCTGGTGTTCGCCAGCAACGGCGAGCACGAAAAAGCTCTGGAGCACTACGGCCAGGCCCTGGATCTGAACAGCAAGATGCCCCAGGCCCTCAACAACATGGCGGTGATTCACCACCACCTGGGCTGCATCGCCGAGGAACAGGGCGACGCCGACGAATCCGATCGTCGCTTCGACCTGGCCGCCGATTTCTGGGGCAAGGCCATTCGCCTGGCGCCGAACAACTACATCGAGGCCCAGAACTGGCTGAAGACCAGCGGTCGCGGCAGCGTGGACGTGTATTTCTGATCCCCAGGGCCAGGGCGTCTACGCCCGATCATCCGCCGGGTTCACCCCCAGGGCCGCCACCAGGGCTTCGGCCACGCTGCCGGCCTCCAACAACTGGATCTCCAGGCCGGCCGCCAGGCGCCCCAGGCCGCTGCCCTTGGGCACCACCGCCCGGCGGAAGCCCAGGCGCGCCGATTCCTGCAGGCGCAATTCCAGTTGGCCCACGGGCCGCAGCTGCCCCCCCAACCCCAGCTCACCGATCAACACCGTGCCCGGGGGCAGGGTGAGATCCCGGTAGCTGGCCACCACCGCCGCGGCCACCCCCAGATCCGCAGACGGCTCCTCCACCTCCAAGCCACCCGCCACCGCGAGGTAGCAATCGAAGCGGGAGAGGGGCAGGCCCAGGTGCTTCTCCAGCACGGCCAGGATCTGGTGGAGGCGATTGGTGCCGATCCCCGTGGCCGTGCGGCGTGGGCTGGCATAGCTGGTGGTGCTCACCAGGGCCTGCAGTTCCACCACCAGCGGCCGGGTGCCTTCACAGGCCACGATCGTGGCGGTGCCGGCACTGGGCTCATCGCTGCCCAGGAACAGCTCACTGGGGTTGATCACCTCCGCCAGTCCCTGGCCGCGCATCTCAAACACCCCCAGCTCGTGGGTAGCACCAAAGCGGTTCTTCACCGCCCGCAGCAGGCGGTGGCTCGCAAAGCGATCCCCCTCAAAGGTGAGCACCGCATCCACCAGGTGCTCCAGCACCTTGGGGCCCGCCAGCATGCCCTCCTTGGTCACATGGCCCACCAGCAACAGGGCCGTGTCCTGGCGCTTGGCGATGCGGGCCAGAGCCGCCGCACAGTCGCGCACCTGGGCCACGGAACCGGGCGCACTGCTGAGCTCGCCGTCATGGAGTGCCTGGATGCTGTCGATGATCGCCACGGCCGGCCGCAACGCCTCCAACTCCTGCAGCACCAACTCGAGATCGGTTTCCGCCAGCAACTGCAACACCGCCCCGGGCCCATCGGCTGCTGCCGCGCCGGACTCCAGCGGATCCGCCAGGCGCCGCCAGCGCAGCTTCACCTGCTGGGCCGATTCCTCCGCGCTCACATAGAGCACCGAGTGGCGGGCCGCCATGGCCTGGGCGCTCTGCAGCAACAGTGTGGATTTACCGATCCCGGGATCGCCGCCCAGCAACACCAGCGAGCCGGGCACCAGGCCACCGCCCAGCACCCGATCGAGCTCGCCGTAGCCGCTGCTCAGCCGCTGCAGGGGGCGATCCCCCACCGCATGGATGGGCTCGGAACGGCGGGCCTGGGCAGGGATTGCCGCCTCGGCGGCGCTGGCCACGGGGCGACGGCGACGGGTATCAGTGGCCGCCGCCACCTGCTCCACCAGGCTGTTCCAACTGCCGCAACCCGAGCAGCGTCCAAAAAACTGGCGGGTCTGCGCACCGCAGCTCTGGCAGACGTAAGTGGTGGTGGCGCGCGCCAAGACGGTGTATGAAGAAAGGTGGCTTCAGGTGAACCCAGGGGCCCGCCGACCTTTTCAGTAGGTCGAACTACTTAACCCGCCTGGTCAGAGTGGCGCAATGACGGCCTCAGCCCCCGCCAAGGAAACGATCCTGGTCGTCGATGACGAAGCCAGCATCCGGCGCATCCTCGAGACGCGCCTGTCGATGATCGGCTATCAGGTGGTCACGGCTTGCGATGGCCTCGAGGCGATTGAGGCCTTCCGTCGCACCAGCCCCGATCTGGTGGTGCTCGACGTGATGATGCCGAAGCTCGACGGCTACGGCGTCTGCCAGGAGCTGCGCAAGGAATCGGACGTGCCGATCGTGATGCTCACCGCCCTGGGCGACGTGGCCGATCGCATCACCGGCCTGGAACTGGGCGCCGACGACTACGTGGTGAAGCCCTTCAGCCCGAAGGAGCTGGAGGCCCGCATCCGCTGCGTACTGCGCCGGGTTGACAAGGACCAGGCGGCCGGAATCCCGAACTCCGGGGTGATCCAGGTGGGCGAGCTGCGGATCGACACCAACAAGCGCCAGGTGTACCGCGGCGAGGAGCGCATCCGCCTGACGGGTATGGAATTCAGCCTGCTGGAACTGCTGGTGGGGCGCAGCGGTGAGCCCTTCAGCCGCGGCGAAATCCTCAAGGACGTGTGGGGGTATACCCCCGAACGGCACGTGGACACCCGGGTGGTGGACGTCCACATCTCCCGGCTGCGCTCCAAACTGGAAGATGACCCCGCCAATCCCGAGCTGATCCTCACGGCTCGTGGCACGGGTTACCTGTTCCAGCGCATCGTTGAAGCCGTTGCCCCCGAAGCCAACTGACGCCCCAGGTGCTGGCCCGAACGCCCGTCGTTCGCGGCCCAAGGCCATCCGCCGTCTGGTGATCTGGTATCGCCGCAATGCGGCGGTGACCAGCCTGGTGGGCACCGCCGTGGGCACCGCTTCCGCGGCCGGCCAGGTGGCTGGAGCCGCCGGCAATGCCGCCGGTGCTGCCGCCAATGCGGCCGGCGCTGCAGCCAACGCCGCGGGGGCCGCCGCCAACACCCTGCTGCAACCGCTGGTGTTCGATCCCCTGCGCCGCTTGCAACAGAGCGCCGGTGGCAGCGGCGATCTGGCGATCAACGACGCCGATCGCCTCTGGGTGGCGGTGGATGGCATGGGTGGTGACTACGCCCCTGGTCCGATCCTCGAGGGCTGCCTGCGGGCCGTGCAGTTGCTGCCCCTGCGCATCAAGTTCGTGGCCGAAACGGCCTTGGTGGAGGCCGCCGTGGCCAGCCTCGGCTTGGCGGATGAGCTCAACACAGCCCAGCGGAACGGCTTGATCCAGATCGTGGCCAGTGGCCCTTCCGTGGGCATGGATGAAGAGGCCACGGTGGTGCGCAAGAAGCGCGATGCCAGCATCAACGTGGCCATGGATCTGGTGAAACAGGGGGAGGCCACCGCCGTGTATTCGGCCGGCAACTCCGGCGCCGTGATGGCCTCGGCGATCTTCCGGCTGGGGCGCCTCAAGGGGATCGATCGCCCCGCCATCGGCGCCCTGTTCCCCACCAAGGACCCCGCCCAGCAGGTGCTGGTGCTGGATGTGGGCGCCAACATGGACTGCAAGCCCGGCTATCTGCACCAGTGGGCGCTGCTGGGCAACATCTACAGCCGTGATGTGCTGCAGGTGGCCCAGCCCCGGATCGGCCTGCTCAACATCGGCGAGGAGGAGTGCAAGGGCAACGAGCTGGCCCTCAAGACCTACCCCCTGCTCCAGGCGGAGAGCCGCTTCCACTTCGCCGGCAACTGCGAAGGGCGCGACGTGCTCTCCGGCGCCTTCGACGTGGTGGTGTGCGACGGCTTCACTGGCAACGTGTTGCTGAAATTCCTGGAGAGCGTGGGCAGCGTGCTGCTCGATGTGCTCAAGGCGGAACTGCCCCGCGGCCGCCGCGGCAAGGTGGGGTCCGCCTTCTTGATGAGCAACCTGCGGCGCATCAAGAAACGCCTCGATCACGCCGAGCACGGTGGGGCCCTGCTCCTGGGGGTGGATGGCATCTGCGTGATCGGCCATGGCAGCAGCAAGGCCCTCTCGGTGGTGAGCGCCCTGCGCCTGGCCCACTCCGCCGCCAGCCATGGCGTGATGGACGATCTACACCGCCTCAGCGAGACCCCAGGCGTGGCCGTGGCCTGTGGTTGACTGAGCCCACCTGTGGGCTGAACCGGTGTTGCTGGGCCAGATGGGCACATACGGGATGGCCCTTGTGGGCAGCGGCAGCGCCGTACCCGCCATCAGCATCAGCAACCAGCAACTGAGCGAGCGGGTCGACACCAGCGACGAGTGGATCCGCACCCGAACGGGCATCGGCGCCCGGCGGGTGTGCGCCCCCGATGAGCCCCTCACCCTGCTGGCCACCCGCGCCGCATCGGCGGCCCTGGCCCATGCGGGTTGGAGTCCTGAGGATGTGGACCTGATCCTGCTGGCCACCTCCAGCCCGGACGATCTGTTCGGCACCGCTCCCCGCGTGCAGGGCGCCCTGGGGGCCAGTAATGCCGTGGCCTTTGACCTCACCGCCGCCTGCAGTGGCTTTCTGTTCGCGCTGATCACCGCCAGCCAATACCTGCGCAGCGGCGCCATGCGCCGGGCCCTGGTGATCGGCGCCGACCAGCTCAGCCGCTGGGTGGACTGGGACGACCGCACCACCTGTGTGCTGTTCGGCGATGGGGCTGCCGCCGTCGCGGTGGAAGCCTGCCCAGAAGCCGATAATGGCCTGCTGGGCTTCCGCATGCGCTCCGATGGCAGCCGCAACAGCTGCCTCACCTTGGCCCAGACCGACAGCCATCAGGCCCTGCTGGGCAGCGTGACGGCCCAGGTGGGGGGCTTTGCGCCCCTGCGCATGAACGGCCAGGAGGTGTACAAGTTCGGCGTGCGGGAAGTGCCCACCGTGCTCAAGGAGCTGCTGGAGGCCACCGGCACCAGTGCCGAGAGCCTGCAGTGGCTGCTGT
>CALJTZ010000077.1 GCA_937975655.1 uncultured Synechococcus sp.
TTTCCCTACACGACGCTCTTCCGATCTGCACCCCCGTGGTGATGGCCGACCAGCTCTGCGGCGACTTCTACGCCCGCCTGCTGGGCCTGCCCGCCGTGGTGGCCGACGACCGCGCCCAGAGCGCACTCAAGGCGGTGAAGGAAGCCTGCTTCGAGGGGTTCCAGGGCGGCCACCTCGGCGTGGCCAATGGCCTGCGGCGCGACGGCACCCCCCTCGATCCCAACGGCACCCACCCCCTCGAGGTGTGGACCGGCATCAACTTCGGCCTAGCGGCCTACTACCGCCTGATGGGCGACAGCGGCACCGCCTTCGCCATCACCGGTGCCGTGGTGCAGCAGGTGTATGCCGGTGGCCTGCAATTCCGCACCCCCGAGGCGATCACCGCGGTGAACACCTTCCGGGCCTGCCACTACCTGCGGGCCATGGCCATCTGGGCCCTGTGGGCCACCCACACCAACTGGCAGCCCATCCCGGGCGCCCAGCGGGAGGCTTGAACTCCACCATGCAACGCCTGCTTCGCCAACGGCTGCGCCCCCTCTGCTCCACCCTCCTGGGGATGCTGCTCGGGGTTCTGTTACTGGCCCTCCCCGCACCGGCCCTGGCCCAGGTGCACGCCCACCCGGATGAGAACGGCACCCCGGTGGTGCGCAGCCTGGAAAGCCTGCGCGACCTGGACTACCAGAGCTGGCAGGCCGTGGCCTACCGGCAAGGGCCTCCCGGCGGACCGCTTATACTGCGGATCGTGGGCTACCCCGGCAGAGTGCGCCTGGATCACCCCACCTCCCTGCTGGTGCACTCCGGCCGCCAGAACTGGCAGCTGGAGGACATCACCACGAACAACCCCAAACTCGCCGCCGATGGCCGCGATGCCGCGGCCGAGTTCAACCTGGCTCCGCTCCTCGAAGACCTGAGCCAGAACCGACCGCTGCGGCTGGAACTGCCGGGAGTGTTCGTGGAGTTGCCGGTGCCGCCCTATGTGGTGGGTGAGTGGCGCAGCCTGCCCAGCTGGACCGACGCCGACGCCGCATGAGCGACAGCCTCTGGCGTGGCTGGATGCAGCGGGCCCTGCAATTGGCGGCCCTCGGTGCCGGCCGCACCAGCCCCAACCCGCTGGTGGGCTGCGTGGTACTCAACAGCCATGGGGAGCTGGTGGGGGAAGGCTTCCATCCCCGCGCCGGAGCGCCCCATGCCGAAGTGCATGCCCTGCGTCAGGCGGGGACCCAGGCCCGCGGCGGCACAGCGGTGGTCACCCTCGAGCCCTGCTGCCACCATGGCCGCACCCCCCCCTGCAGTGAGGCGCTGCTGGCGGCTGGGATCCGGCGGGTGGTGGTGGCCATGGCCGATCCCGATCCACGGGTGAGCGGCAGCGGCATCGCCCAGCTGCGGGCCGCAGGCGTTGAGGTGATTGAAGGCGTGTGCGCCAGCGAGGCCCGCCAGCTCAACCGCGCCTTCATGCACCGGGTCACCACCGGCACACCCTTCGGCATCCTCAAGTGGGCCATGAGCAGTGATGGCCGCACCGCTCTGCCCAATGGCTCCAGCCAGTGGATCAGCGGCCCCGAGGCCCGGGCCTGGGTGCACCGCCTGCGGGCCAGCTGCGATGCCGTGATTGTGGGAGGCGGCACCGTGCGGGTCGACGATCCCTTGCTCAGCTCCCGCGGCCAACGACACCCGGAACCCCTGCGGGTGGTGCTGAGCCAGAGCCTCGATCTGCCCCAGCAGGCCCAGCTGTGGGACCAGCGCACCGCCCCCACCCTGGTGGCCCATGGCCTGGGGGCACCCGCCCAGGGGCGCGTCCAGCTGGATCAACTGGGGGTGGAGCGGTTGGTGCTGGACCACTGCAGCCCCAAGCACCTGCTGCTGGCACTGGCCAAGCGGGGCTGCAACCAGGTGCTGTGGGAATGCGGTGCCAGCCTGGCGGCCGCTGCCGTGGGCGAGGGCTGCGTGCAGCAGGTGGCCTCGGTGATGGCCCCCAAACTGCTGGGGGGCAGCGCGGCCCGGACGCCCCTGGGCGATCTCGGGCTGGTGGATGTCAACCAGGCGGAGCCATGGCCGCAGCGACGGCTCCAGCGACTCGGCGACGACCTGCTCTGGACCCTGGAGCTCAGCCCTGATTCTCCTCTTCCGACTCCTGCACCGTGTAGCGACTGATCAGCAGGCCCATCACCACGGCGAGATAGAGGGTGCCGATCACGGCCACCGCCACACTGGCCATCTGCGCCGGCGGCGTGGCCGGCAGGATGTCACCAAAGCCGGTGGTGGTGAGGCTCACAAAGGCGAAGTAATTGATCCGCACGAAGTTGAGTTCCCACACCAGGGTGGACTCACCGCTGAGGGCTTCGCGCAACAGCAGCACTTCGCCGGGCACGTCGCGCATGCTGCTGAAACTGCCGGGGCTGATGGTTTCCAGGGCGCTGAACAGCAGCCCCGCCGTGAGCCCGATCAACAGATAGCCGGCGCCGGCACCCATCAACACCTGGGCCGTCACCACCCGCTCCTGGGCCAGGCCCCGCACCAGCCGCACGGCACTCCAACCCACAAACAGCGTCCAGAGCACCAGCATCACCACACCGGTGCTGCGCATGGCCAGGGGGGTGAGGTACCAGGCCAAACCGGAGGCCAGCGCCGCCAGCCCCAGGCCCCGGTAGAGCTGACGGGGGAGCGGTCCGAACGGAACCGGGCCGCACTGACGGCCAAACCCCCGCAGCATCACCAGCGGCAGCAGGTTGTAACCGAGCGAGGAGAGGCGGCTCCAGCCATCGGGCAGGGTGAAGCTGGCCATCACCGCCAGGCAGAGCAGCAGCAGCTGCCGGTAGGCGCTGTGGCGCAACCGCAGGGCAACGGATTCAGCGGGCATGCCCAGCCCCAGCCAACGCTGCGCGGCCATAGCCAAAAGCCTCAACGGCAAACGCCCAGTGGGCAGAAACCAGCTCCCGATCGGCGGCGCTCAGCTGCAGGCGATTGCGGCGGTGACCGCGCTGCTGGTCCACATAGGCGGCCACGCGCTGCCGATGGGGCTCGAAGGGGCCCAGATCGAGGGCGTCATAGAGGTGCTCGAGGGTGGTGAGGGGATCGGCATCCAGGTCGGCATAGGCGATCTCCACCAGTTGCCCCTCGGGGATGCGCTGGCGCTCGCGCAGGTAACTGCCCATCAGCCGGCGATAGAGGGCCAGCACGTTGGCCTGGATGCACGGGCGGCTGTAGGGCTCCAGGGCCGTGCGCGGCAGAACCCTGGCGTGCACATGCAGGGTGGAGGCGTACACCGCCCAGGGATCGCGGTGCAGAAACACAAAACGGGCCTCGGGGAAGAGCCGCAGCAGCAAGGGGATCTGCGCTGTGTGAGAGGGGCTCTTGAGCACCAGGGGGCGCCCGCCCCCGTGCAGGGTGGCGATCCGCAACACCCGCAGCAGCACCGCGGCATAGCCGGGAGGCTCCTGCAGCACCCGGCGGTCAAACAAGTCCTGGGCCTGGGTCGGGAACTGAAAGGCGGCATGGATGCTCACCGGCGCGCTCTTGGCCACGGCGGTTTCCTCCTCCTGCGGCGAATCCGGCGACCAGGCCATCCGATCCATGGGACGCTCCGGCCGCAACAGCAGGGACATGAGCCGGCGTAGCCAACGGCCTCCCACCAGGGAGGCCTCCGGGGTGATGCATTGCTGGTTGGCCACCACGGCGAAGCGGGGATCAAGCGCCAGCAGGTTGTGGAGATGGGTCGTGCCACTGCGCCAGTGCCCTAGCACGAAGATGGGCCGGGGATGCACCGCTGTGGCACGAATGCGGCGGCCATAGAGCAGTTGCTGCAGCCCGTTCAGTGGGGCGATCGCCAGGCTGGTGACCAGGATCAACAGCAACCGCGGCCAGAAGCGCGGTTGGATGGTGGCCAGGTGAGCGCGCTCGCTCCACAGCACGGACAGCCGCACGAAGCAGATCAAGGGGATCTGATCGCGCCAGTGGTCACGCCGCACACGCATGGAACCAGGGGCTACTCCAGCAGCGAGAGCTGCCCATCTTCCGCGGGGTTGCGCCGCGGCGCAACCAACTCCCAACCCTGGGGATCCCAGCCCTCGAGGAGCGGCTCCAGAGCCCGCAGACCTGGGCCATCGCAAGGAGCCATCCAGGCCTCTTCAAGGCCATCGGGAAGGATCACGGGCATGCGGTTATGCAACGGCGCTACCAGGGCATTGGGGGCGGTGGTGAGCACGCAACAGCTCTCGAGCTCACTGCCATCGGGGCCAATCCAGCGATCCCACAGACCCGCCAGCCAGAACGGCTGCCGATCCGAGCGGCGAATCAACCGCCCCCTCTCATAAAAACCATCGGCGGGCAGCAGGCAGCGGCGGTGGCGCCAGGGTCCGCGGAACGTGGCCTTCTCCGCCACCGTTTCCCTGCGGGCATTGAAGGGCCGCTGGCCCGCCCCATGGCGCCCGAGGGGATCCTTGCTCCATTCCGGCAGCAGGCCCCAGAGCATCAGAGCCGAGCTGATCTGGCTGTGTTCTTGGCGCAGCACCAACAGGGGCTCGCCTGGCTGGATCAGGGCACGCGAGGCGTAATAGCGGGCGAGACCCTCCGGCAGGGAGCCCCCCAGTCGAGGCAGCAGGCGGTCGAGGGAGGCAGTCAGGGAAAAGCGGCCACACATGCAGAACAGGGCGTTCGGTTGTCACCCCGCGCGCGCTTGAGGCGTGGCAACTAGTTTGGGCCTAACAAGCTTTCCGCCGCATGGCCATCCGCCAGGACGACACGCCTCCCAACAGGCGCTTCGGCATCATCAACCTGGTCCTGATCGGTTTCGGCGTGTTGCTGCTGTTCAGCAGCTTCCTGCCGAACCAGTCGATGCAGCAGGTGCCCAGGGTTCCCTACTCCCTGTTCATCAGCCAGGTGGACGACGGCAACGTCAAGCGGGCTTACATCACCCAGGAGCAAATCCGCTACGAGCTCAACAACGCCGAGGAGGGGGCGCCGTCGGTGCTGGCCACCACGCCGATCTTCGACATGGATCTGCCCCAGCGGCTGGAGCAGCACGGCGTGGAGTTCGCCGCCGCTCCCCCGCAGAAGCCCAGTTTCATCACCACGGCCCTGAGCTGGGTGGTACCACCGCTGATCTTCATCCTGGTGCTGCAGTTCTTTGCCCGCCGCCAGATGGGCGGTGCTCAGGGGGCCCTCAGCTTCACCAAGAGCAAGGCCAAGGTGTACGTGCCCGATGAGGAGTCGCGCGTCACCTTCGCCGATGTGGCCGGGGTGGATGAGGCCAAGGCCGAACTGGCCGAGATTGTGGACTTCCTCAAGAAGCCCGAGCGCTACGCAGCCATCGGCGCCCGTATCCCCAAGGGCGTGCTGCTGGTGGGCCCTCCCGGCACGGGCAAAACCCTCCTCTCCAAGGCCGTGGCCGGTGAAGCGGAGGTTCCCTTCTTCATTATCTCGGGCTCCGAATTCGTGGAGCTGTTCGTGGGCGCCGGTGCCGCCCGGGTGCGCGACCTGTTCGAGGAAGCCAAGAAAAAAGCGCCCTGCATCATCTTCATCGACGAATTGGATGCCATCGGCAAGAGCCGCGCCGGCTCCATGGGTGTGGTGGGCGGCAACGACGAGCGGGAGCAGACCCTCAACCAGCTGCTCACCGAGATGGATGGCTTCGCCGCCCAGGACAAACCGGTGATCGTGCTGGCCGCCACCAACCAGCCGGAAACCCTCGATGCGGCCCTGCTACGTCCGGGCCGTTTCGACCGCCAGGTGCTGGTGGATCGTCCCGACCTCTCGGGCCGCAAATTGATCCTGCAGATCTACGCCAAGAAGGTGAAGCTGTCACCCAGCGTGGACATCGACAAGATCGCCCAGGCCACCAGTGGCTTCGCCGGCGCCGATCTGGCCAACCTGGTGAACGAGGCCGCCCTGCTGGCCGCCCGCTCCTACCGCACCGAGGTGGAACAGGCCGACCTCAACGAGGCCATTGAACGGGTGGTGGCGGGCCTCGAGAAAAAGAGCCGCGTGCTGCAACCCGAGGAAAAACGGGTGGTGGCTTATCACGAGGTGGGCCACGCCATCGTGGGACACCTGATGCCGGGCGGCAGCAAGGTGGCCAAGATCTCGATCGTGCCCCGGGGCATGAGCGCCTTGGGCTACACCCTGCAGTTACCCACCGAGGAGCGCTTCCTCAACTCCAAGGAAGACCTCGAAGGCCAGATCGCCACCCTGCTGGGCGGGCGCAGTGCCGAGGAGATCGTGTTCGGCGAAATCACCACCGGCGCCTCCAACGATCTCCAGCGGGCCACCGATATCGCCGAACAGATGGTGGGCACCTATGGGATGAGCGACATCCTGGGCCCGCTGGCCTACGACAAGCAGGGCGGCAGCCGATTCCTCGGGGCTGGCAACAATCCCCGCCGTGTGGTGAGTGACGCCACCGCCCAGGCCATCGACCGGGAAGTGCGCACGCTGGTGGATCGGGCCCACGATCGGGCCCTCTCGATCCTGCGCCACAACCGCGGTCTGCTGGAGAGCATCTCGCAGCAGATCCTGGAGAAGGAGGTGATCGAGGGTGACGACCTCAAAAACCTCCTGGCCAGCAGCGTGATGCCCGAGGACGCCCAGGCCATTGCCTGACCCCTTGACGGACGGGCCCCTGATCCCGGATAAGGGTTCTTTGAGAAGGGTCGATGGCTAGCTCCAGCGCCGATTCCTGTCTGGAGCTGCTCCACGGACGGGACTTCCTCTCCTCGGCCGATCTCAACGCCGACCAGACCCACGCGTTGCTGCAGCTGGCCGCCGACTTCAAGGCGGGCCGCAGCCAGGTGAACCTGGCAGGCAAAACCCTGGGCCTGATCTTCACCAAAGCCTCCACGCGCACGCGGGTGAGCTTCACGGTGGCCATGGCCCGCCTGGGGGGTCAGACGATCGATCTCAACCCCTCGGTGACCCAGGTGGGCCGCGGCGAGCCCGTGGCGGACACCGCCAGGGTGCTGAGTCGGTACGTGGATGCCCTGGCGATTCGCACCTTCGCCCAGGAGGAACTGTGCGAATACGCCCATTGGGCCTCGATCCCGGTGATCAACGCCCTCACCGATCTGGAACACCCCTGCCAGGCCCTGGCCGATTACCTCACCTTGCAGGAGGACTTCGGGGAAGTCTCGGGCCTCACGCTGGCCTATGTGGGCGATGGCAATAACGTGGCCCACTCACTGATGCTGTGCGGCGCCCTGCTGGGGGTCAACGTGCGGATCGGCTGCCCCAGGGGCTACGAACCAAGCCCAGCTGTGCTCGAGCAGGCCCAGGCGCTGGCGGCAGACCGCTGCAGCATCGCTGTGGTGCACGAACCGGTGGCAGCCGTGCGTGGTGCCCACGCCCTCTACACGGACGTCTGGGCGTCCATGGGCCAGGAACAGGAAAAGGCCGAACGGGAACAGGCCTTCACGGGCTGGTGCCTGAACGAGGAGCTACTGGCCGAGGCGGACGCCCGGGCGATCGTGCTGCACTGCCTGCCGGCCTACAGGGGGCTGGAAATCAGCGCTGGAGCCATGGAAGGGAGCGCCAATCGCATCTTCGATCAGGCCGAAAACCGCCTGCACGCCCAGCAGGCCCTGCTGGCGACACTGCTGGGCGGCTGAAGAGCCGCACCAACACCCCGGGCTGGACAAAACGCCCGCGCTCTGGCAGAACGGGTCCAGTGGTTCATCTGTATTGCCGGTGCCCGATCAGCAACTGCTCACCGAGGCCCAGCAGGAGCTCTACGACTGGCTGGCGGACTACATCGGCCAACACCGCCACAGCCCCTCCATTCGACAGATGATGGAGGCCATGGGCCTGCGCTCACCAGCACCGGTGCAGAGCCGCCTGCGGCATCTCCAACAGAAGGGCTGGATCACCTGGCAGGAGGGTCAGGCCAGGACCCTGCAACTCCTGGGGGGCGTAGCGGGTGGCATCCCCGTGATGGGGGCGGTGGCCGCTGGTGGCCTGGTGGAAACCTTCGACGACGTACAGGAACGGCTGGACCTGGCACCCGTACTGGACACCCGTGGGCTGTTCGCCCTCACCGTGAACGGGGACTCGATGGTGGAGGCTCACATCGCCGATGGGGACGTGGTGTTGATGGAGCCGGTCAGCGACCCCAGCCGACTGCGGGAGGGGACGATCGTGAGCGCCCTGGTGCTCGGTAGCGGTACCACCCTCAAGCACTTCCATCGCCAGGGCCGCCAGGTGCGACTGGAGGCGGCGAACCCGGCCTATGCACCAATCCTGGTGGACGCGGAACAGGTGAGCGTGCAGGGCAGGCTTGTGGCGGTCTGGCGCCAGGTGTGAGGCACCGCACCCGCTGCGGTGTAAGATTTCCTCATCGGGCGAGCGGGCCTCACGGCCAAGCCAAATCACCAGGTTTAGGCAGCTCATCGATACCTAATGGGGCCATAGCTCAGCTGGTAGAGCACCTGCATGGCATGCAGGGGGTCAGCGGTTCGAATCCGCTTGGCTCCACTTCAACATCCCAGTCCAGACCTGGATTTTAGCAATCAGGCGGCAAATGTCGCCATTGCTTTCGCTAGCGTTCCGAGGCAGTTCTGCGCACGGTTTTGCGCACCTCCTTCAGGCCCATGGCAAGCAGCAGCATCCGCTGGGCATCGGATCTGAGGAACCAGCTCAAGCGTGAGCACGGCTTCGGATGGAGTGTGCGGGAGCGCAATGGGAATGTGCAGCTCACCCGGCGCTGGGAGGACGACACCCGATCCTCGGTGATGCTGCCTATCCCCTGGAATGCCGCCTGTGGCCGGGCCGTGCTGAATGCCGTGGCTGAGATCCGTGCCCGCATGGAGAGCCACAACCTCTCGCTACGAGAGGCCCAGCAGCTGTTACACGGCAGCGCAGCCAAGCTCCATACACCTGAAGGGACGCTGAACTGGCGAGCCGTGGCGGATGCCTTCCTGGCAAGCCGCAGCGATCGCCGCAACACCACCCAACGCGACTTACGCACCCGGGTGGAACGGGCACTGACGACCCTGCAGCACCAGCCCCATCCCAAGAATGGTCCGGAGTTGATGCGACGCTATGCCGCTGATCACTTTTCCAATTGCCCACCAGGCGGGCAGGGACGAAAACGGCAGCTGCTGGATGTAGCGGCACTCCTGCGCTTCGCAGTGGAACGGCAGGGAGCCCCGATGCGTTGGAGCCCCCTAGAAGGTAAAGCCCTGGAGGAATTGATCGGCACCGGCGATCATCACAGCAGTCAGCAGCTGACCCCTCCCGTTAAGCCGGGAGACCTGGCGCGCTTGCTCGATGCCCTAGAGGCTGATGGCAAGACTGAGCTGTGGCTCGCTGTGGGGCTGATCGGCCTCTACGGCCTGAGGCCGGCTGAGCTAGCCGTGCTCCAAGTAAGCGACGGCAAGCTCTACGTGGGCAGCCACGTGAAGCGCAACTGGCGCACGATGAAACGCCCAAGCCCCCCAAGACTGGCCGTAGCGCTAGACATTCCCGGGAGAGAGGGAGAAGGCAGTCGGATCCTGGAGCTCTTCCTTTCGGGCCTGGTAAAACTTCCGCGGCCGATCCAAACCGCCATCGCCAGCGGTGAGTTCAAACCAGTTGGCGAAGCCTTCCGACAGCTCCTCTACCGCTACCGACCCTGGCAGGTGCTAATTCAGGCGACCCCGGGGCTGACGCCCTATTCCCTGCGGCATGGCTACGCCTGGAGAGCGCACAAGAGCTATCGCCGTTCACTGAGCGTGCGGGACACCGCAGCTCTGATGGGACACAACCCTGACACCCATCACAAGCATTACGGCAAGTGGACCGATGAAGCGGGTCTGATGGAAGCGGTGCAGGCCTCAACCGGGGGCAATCCCATCGCCGCAATCAGAGCCTGAGCACCCTGAGCTGTCAACACAGCAGAGGCTCATACCCTCAGCTGCAGTTGCACGCCAGTTCATGTCGCGCCCATTTTCTGAGGATCATTCCGATTGGCTACCTGTGTAGTCCCACCAGGTTGTTCAGCTGACAAGTGGGTGTGAGGTCGTCATGGTC
>CALJTZ010000078.1 GCA_937975655.1 uncultured Synechococcus sp.
CTGGGATGAGTCGGTGAGATCCATGCCGGCGATGCCCTTGCCTCTGAGGATGGCGATGAGGTCGCCGTTTCTGCTCAGCTCCACTTGGCCGCCGCTAATTGGTGAGAGTGCATAGTCGCTGGCCTGGCCGTAGAGCAGCAGCCGATCACCAGCACTGAAGTCCTTAATCACGGCACGATCGGCAGTGCCGCGGGCGCCATAGAAGCTGCCCGCGATGTCGGCCAGCTGGAAGGTATCCGGGCCTTTGCCTCCGATCAGGATGTCCACCTGGTCCGTGGCGAACTCGGCGGGATCAAAAGAGGCTCCGGTCAGTCGGTCACCGACGGCATTGAGCAGGTCACTGCCATCGCGGCCTTTGAGGGTGTTGTTCTGCTTGCTGTTGCCAAGTAAGTTGTCATCGCCATCGGTGCCACGTTTCTGATCGACGCGGTGGCCGTAGAGCTTGCTTTTCAGGGCGTGCTTGCCATCTTTGCCATAGATCGCATCCAGGCAATCCAGGCGCTCTGCTTCTTTGAGTTTGGGGGTTGCAATCGTGAAGCTGTCGAGGGCTTCTCCTTTGAGGAACACCATGTAGGTGCCATCACCGGTCCCGGCCTTGTTGCTTGTTCCGCCGCCTTGATAGTGATCGCCAAAGGGTTGGTCCCCTCCCGTATCGGGGTCTGCATCAACGAGTTTGACTAGATAGGCGGATGATCCTGGTTTGTCCTCGAGAACCACCTCCGTGATGGTGTAGTGCTCGTCTTCGATCAGCTCTGTGCCGGTAGTGTCCTCAATGGTGATGTTGTCTTCTTCGCCAGATTCGGCAATGAACCGAAGCTCGGGATTGTTGTTGGCTGTTGTGTCGTTGTCGCCGCCTGAATCTGTTTCCGGGGTCAGGAGCTTGGATTCGGCAGGCTGTTCGCTTGCACTGTCGGCTGTTGGTGGTTCGGAGCCGGGATCGCTTGTGCTGGGGTCTGGTGTTGGATCCGTCGTCGGATCTGCAATCGGATCGGTGCTGGGGTCTGCCGTTGGCTCTGTTGTGGGATCGGTAATTGGGGCTGTGCTGCCGCTGGCTTGGCTGGCCAGAACGCTATTCAGGGCGCTGTCAACTTTGTCGCTGCTGCTGGAGATCCGGCTATTGGCCGCAAAATAGGTGTTGTCGAGGCTGAGGATGTAGGCCCTGTCCAGGGCGGTGCCGTTGCCGGACCAGATGGCCTCGTTGTCCACCCAGACATAGAAGCCCTTGACCACCCCGCCCACCTTGATGGGCCTTGACGCCAGTGCGCTGAACGAGGTGCCTCCATAGGTCACCGTGCCCAGCACGTTATTGCCGGAAAACGCACTTCCTGGTTGGCTGAAGGTTGCCGATGTGGCCAGTGGCGTGGTGTTGATGTCAACCCGGGAGGTTTCTTCCCCATAAAACCCGGTGGGGTCGTAGCTCTTGGTGGTGGCGTAAATGCCTGCGAAGGTTGTTGTTGCCATGTGTTTACTCCCGGTGGCCTGTTGTCTTGGTGTGGCTAACGCGCCGTCTCATGGGCTCAGAGGGTGGTGGGGCCGTTGTTGTGCCCAGCGCTGACAACTGATCTGCCAATCAGCCTGCCTGAGGTGCAGGGTGTTGTCACTACTCTGATGGGTATGGTTGATGGATTGATCAAAAGAGGGGCTGGTCTTGGTCCGTACTCTTCAATGGTGCCGAAATTCTCTAGTTGCTGGCGCTGAATCGTCTGCGGGCTGGGGCCGATTAGTTCTGCGGGAGCAGTGGCTGAGGCGGTGACACCAGGCCCATCAGCACAAGGCTGATGGCCGCGCGCGTGCGGTTGTGCACCCCCAGCTTGAGGTATACCTGTTTGAGGTGGTATTTCACGGTGTCTGTGGCCAGATGCAGGGCCAGGCCGATCTCCCTGTCGTTGAGGCCGCAGGCCACCAGGCCCATCATGGTCAGCTCGCGTGGGTTCAGGCCCGGATCCCTGCTCTGCACACTCCCGTGTAGCTGCTGGGCAATCTCCGGTTCCAGATACACCCCGCCCTTGCTCACCGTGCGGATGGCGGCCATCACATGGCCCGATCCCACTGCCGACTCCAGCACGATGCCGTCGCTGTGGGTTTGGACGGCTTGGATCAGCAGGGGGCGGTGGCTGTGCTGCAGAAACAGCAGCGTCCGCAATTCAGGGCAAAGCTGTTTGGCTTGCACCACCAGATCCAGGCCGGAGCCTTGCTCCAGCAGCTGGGTGGTGATCAGCAGGCTGGGCTGTTGGTCGCGGCAGTGGCGAAGAGCCTCCTCTGCTGTGGTGCAGGCGCCCACCAGCCGATCGGGCATCCAGCTCTGGCCCTGGTACCGCCCTCGCTCGGAACGCACCCAAACGGCAGCCAGCAGCCTGCTCTGGCAGCAAAAGAGGATGCGCTCGCCATCCAGCAGCTGATCCAGTTCGCCATGTGGAGCGGCGTGAGATAGATAGGTGGTAACGGCGTCCAGGCGTGGCTACCGCGTCGCTGCCTGAAAGTTAGAGGTTGTGTCGCCAGTCGCCCATCAGCCCGGATAACGGGCTTCGCGAATGCGCTTGGCCCAGCCCAGGCTGCGCAGCAGCTTGATGTGCTGCCAGGTGATATCGAACTCGAACCAGCGCAGGCCGTGGCGGGCGCTGGAGGGGTGGGCGTGGTGGTTGTTGTGCCAGCCCTCGCCGAAGCTCAGGATCGCCACCCACCAGCAGTTGCGGGAGAGATCGGGGCAGTCGAAGTTGCGGTAGCCGAAGGCGTGGGTGGCGGAGTTCACCAGCCAGGTCACGTGGTACACAAGCACCAGGCGCAGGGGAATGGCCCACAGCACCAGGCCGAGGCCGCCGCCATGCACCTGGGCGGCGTTGCCGTACCAGTACAGGCCCAGGCCCAGGGGAAGCTGCAGCAGCAGGAACCAGCGGTCCAGCCAGCGGTAGAGGGGGTCCTGGAGCATGTCGCCGGAGAAGCGATGCAGCTCCTTGAGGGCGGGGATCTCGTGCAGCATCCACTCGCTGTGGGCCCACCACAGACCGCGGGCCGCGTCGTGGTGGTCATTGGGCTGGTCGGAGAACTTGTGGTGATGGCGGTGCAGGCCCACCCACTCGATCGGGCCGCTCTGGCAGGCCAGGGTGCCCATCAACACCAGCAGCCGTTCCACCCACTTGGGCGCCACGAAACTGCGGTGCGACACCAGCCGATGCAGGCCGAGGGTGACGCCCAGCACCGTCATCCAATAGAGCAGTGCCAGGGCGGCGACGGCCTGCCAGCTCCAGAACTGCGGCAGCAGAGCAAACACGGCCCCCACGTGCATCACCAGCATGAAGCCGGTGGTGCCGAGCTTCATCTTGCGCTGGCTGGGGGGCAGGGGGGCTCGGGGCACCACCAGGGCGGCGCGCAT
>CALJTZ010000079.1 GCA_937975655.1 uncultured Synechococcus sp.
AGGATCTGCGCAGCTATGCCGCCGCAGTGGTCGCCCATGACTGGCCCGCCCTGGGCAAGCCCGGGCCACGCCTGTCGGCCGAAGCGAGCGATGCGCTGGCCGCCCTGCGGGCCGGGCGCGTGGACCTGGCGCTGGGTCTGCCCGAAGCCGCGTCGCGCACCAGCGGCGTGGGCTTCGCCGGCCCCTTCATCGAGCACCCGCTGGTCCTGGTGGCGCGGCGCGGCGCGGGCCTGCTCCAGGCCGGCGGTATCGGCGGTAAGGCCCAGGCTCAGGCGCTGCACCGGATGGCGACCAGTGCCCTTGCGGCAGGGGAGCGGGCCCCTCAGCCCCAGGCGTCCGCCGCGGCGCTCGAGCCGCAACGCCACGCCGCTGGCCGCCAGCAGGTCGTTGTGCTGGCGGATGGCGGCATCCAGCGGATGCTGCGGCTGGAGGGCAGCGGGTGGGGCGACGGGCTGGGCCTCGTTCATGCCGAAACGCTCATACCGAAACGGTCGTGACGGCGCGGTGCCGACCTTATCGACTGCGGCAGGGAACGGCCAGGGTCCTGGCGTCAGCGTTACGCTCAGCCCCATTCCTTCCTGGTCTCAGGGCATGTCCACGGGCGGCGCCAAGGTCGGCGTGCTGTTGCTCAACCTCGGCGGTCCGGAACGCATTCAGGACGTCGGCCCCTTCCTCTACAACCTGTTTGCCGATCCGGAGATCATCCGGCTCCCCAATCCAGCGTTGCAGAAGCCCTTGGCCTGGCTGATCAGTTCGCTGCGGGCGGGCAAATCACAGGCGGCGTACAAGTCGATCGGTGGCGGCTCTCCGCTGCGCCGCATCACCGAGCAGCAGGCCCGGGAACTGCAGAGCAGCCTGCGCCAGCGGGGCATCGAGGCCACCAGCTACGTGGCCATGCGCTACTGGCACCCCTTCACCGAGTCGGCCGTGGCCGACATCAAGGCCGATGGCATCGACCAGGTGGTGGTGCTGCCCCTCTACCCCCACTTCTCGATCAGCACCAGCGGCTCCAGCTTCCGCGAGCTGCAGCGCCTGCGGCAGGCAGATCCCGCCTTCGCAAAACTGCCGATTCGCTGCATCCGCAGCTACTACGACGACCCCGGCTACGTGGGGGCCATGGCCGAACTGATCGCCAGGGAGATCCAGGCCTGCCCCGAGCCCAGCAGCGCCCACGTGTTCTTCAGTGCCCACGGGGTGCCCAAGAGCTATGTGGAAGAGGCCGGCGATCCCTATCAGGACGAGATCGAGGCCTGCGCCCGGCTGATCATGCAGAAGCTGGAGGCCGACCTGGGCCACAGCAACCCCTTCACCCTGGCCTATCAGAGCCGGGTGGGGCCGGTGGAGTGGCTCAAGCCCTACACCGATGACGCCCTCCATGAGCTGGGCGAGCAGGGCGTGAAAGACCTGGTGGTGGTGCCGATCAGCTTTGTGAGCGAGCACATCGAAACCCTCGAGGAAATCGACATCGAATACCGCGAGATCGCCACGGAAGCCGGCATCACCAATTTCCGCCGGGTGCCAGCCCTGGACACCAGTCCGGCCTTCATTGCCGGGTTGGCCCACCTGGTGCAACACGCCCTGGAAGGTCCGGAGGTGAATCTGGATCAAGCGGCGGCCCTGCCCACCAAGGTGAAGCTCTACCCGCAGGACAAGTGGGCCTGGGGCTGGAACAACAGCTCGGAGGTGTGGAACGGCCGCTTGGCGATGCTCGGTTTCTCCGCTTTCCTGCTGGAGCTGATCAGCGGTCGTGGTCCGCTCCATGCCATCGGTCTGCTCTAGAGCCCGGCGCCTGGTTGGCCTGGGCACCGCCTTGAGCGTCAGCGTCGTAGCTGGGGCGATGGCGACCCGGGCTGAAGTGCGCTGGCGCCAGGGGGTGTTTCCCGTGGCCAGCTTCGCGGGCTACACCAGCCACTTCGGCAGTCGCCTGGGCCCCGGCGGCACCCTGGAACCCCACCACGGCCTCGACATCGCTGCGCCCCTGGGGTCGCCGATCCGCAACTGGTGGCACGGCGCCGTGCGGGAGGTGATCAGCGATGGGGGCTGCGGGCTGGGGCTGGTGATTCAGTCGGGCCCCTACGAGCACATCTATTGCCACCTGGCCGGCTCGGTGCAGGGTGGGGTGTATCGCAGTGGAGCCGTGAGCCTCCGGGCTGGTCAAGCCCTGCGGGGCGGCCAGGTGATCGGCCATGTGGGCATGAGTGGGCGCACCACGGGCCCCCACCTGCACTGGGGCATCCGCTACCAGGGGCGCTGGCTCAACCCCGGCACGATCCTGCGGGCGATGGCCAACGCCCGCAGCAGGCGCTGAGCTGGGCTGGCTGCATTGGGCTGGCTGCTTTGGAAAGTGGAAATCCACAACCCATCGCCCAGACCAGACCTTAGGGTTGGCTCATGTTCTCGAGCGGTGTCTGCTGAAATCGTGACCGTTACGTCCGTTTCTCCAGCGGCCACCGCCGCCGCGCCCTCCTATCCCGCCCGGGTGAATGGCGGCTACGCCCTCATGGATGCCCTGCATCGCCATGGGGTAGAGCACATCTTTGGCTATCCCGGCGGGGCCATCCTGCCCATCTACGACGAGCTGCACAAGGCAGAAGCCCGCGGCTGGCTGAAGCACATCCTGGTGCGTCACGAACAGGGGGGCACCCACGCCGCCGATGCCTATGCCCGTGCCACCGGCAAGGTGGGCGTGTGCTTCGGCACCTCCGGCCCCGGCGCCACCAACTTGGTCACCGGCATCGCCACCGCCCAGATGGATTCGGTGCCGATGGTGGTGATCACCGGGCAGGTGCCCCGGGCCTCCATCGGCACCGACGCCTTCCAGGAAACAGACATCTTCGGCATCACCCTGCCGATCGTGAAGCATTCCTGGGTGGTGCGCGATCCCCGGGACATCGGCCGGATCGTGGCGGAGGCCTTCCTGATCGCCTCCACCGGTCGGCCCGGTCCTGTGCTGATCGACGTGCCCAAGGATGTGGGCGTTGAGCAGTTCGACTACACCCCGGTGGAGCCCGGCAGCGCCATTCCCGCCGGCTACACGCTCCCCCCCGAGCCCACGGACGCGGCGATCGCCGACGCCCTTGACCTGATTCGCCAGGCGCGGCGCCCCCTGCTCTATGTGGGCGGTGGTGCCATCAGCAGTGGGGCCCACGAGGCCGTGAAGCAACTGGCCGAGCGCTTCCGCCTGCCCGTCACCACCACCCTGATGGGCAAGGGCGCCTTCGATGAAAAGCACCCCCTCTCCGTGGGGATGCTGGGCATGCACGGCACCGCCTATGCCAACTTCGCCGTGACGGAATGCGATCTACTGATCGCCGCCGGCGCCCGCTTTGACGACCGCGTGACCGGCCGCCTGGATGGCTTCGCCCCACGGG
>CALJTZ010000080.1 GCA_937975655.1 uncultured Synechococcus sp.
CATGGCCTGAGTGGCATCACCGCGGCCCGGCGCAAATGGGACCGTGATATCAAAGCCCCCGGCTTGAGCGGCCTTTTCGATGCCCACATTACCCGCCAACACGATGACGTCCGCCACGCTGGCGCCGGTTTCCTGGGCAATGCCTTCAAGAACGTTCAAAACCTTAGCCAGCCGCTCCGGTTCGTTACCCGCCCAATCCTTTTGCGGGGCAAGCCGGATGCGTGCGCCGTTGGCGCCCCCCCGCTTATCCGAGCCACGGAATGTGCGCGCACTATCCCAAGCCGTTGCCACCAGATCAGCGATCGACAGACCGCTAGCAGCAATTTTTGCTTTCACGGCAGCAACGTCATAGTCTTTGCGACCACAAGGCACTGGGTCTTGCCAGATCAAATCTTCTTGCGGCACATCCGGCCCAATATAACGCGCCTTCGGTCCCATATCACGGTGCGTTAACTTGAACCAGGCACGCGCAAAGACTTCGGAAAAATAGGCCTGATCTTTGTAGAAGCGTTCGGAAATCTTGCGATATTCTGGGTCCATTTTCATGGCCATATCCGCATCCGTCATGATCGGATTATGGCGGATGGATGGGTCTTCCACATCCACGGGTCGATCTTCTTCTTTAATGTCGACAGGCTCGTACTGCCAAGCACCGGCGGGACTCTTCTTGAGTGCCCACTCGTGGTTCAGCAGCATGTCAAAGTAACCGTTATCCCATTGCGTCGGATGCGTCGTCCAGGCGCCTTCGATGCCACTGGTCACCGTGTCGCGACCAATGCCGCGGGTCTTGTGGTTCATCCAGCCAAAACCCTGTTCTTCCAGGTCGGCACCTTCGGGGGCCGGGCCCATCAGCTCTTCGCTGCCGGCGCCATGGGCCTTGCCGAAGGTGTGGCCGCCGGCGGTGAGGGCCACGGTTTCCTCGTCGTTCATGGCCATGCGCGCGAAGGTCTCGCGCACGTCGCGTCCGGACGCCACCGGATCGGGCACACCGTTCGGGCCCTCAGGGTTCACATAGATCAGGCCCATCTGCACCGCCGCCAGCGGGTTTTCCAGCTGGCGGTCGCCGCTGTAGCGGGTATCGCCGAGCCAGGTGGTCTCGTTGCCCCAGTAGATGTCTTCTTCCGGTTGCCAGATGTCCACGCGGCCGCCGCCGAATCCGAAGGTGCGAACCCCCATCGATTCCAGGGCGCAATTGCCGGCCAGGATCATCAGGTCGGCCCAGGAGATGCGGTTGCCAACCTTCTGCTTGATCGGCCAAAGCAGCCGGCGGGCCTTGTCGAGGTTGCCGTTATCGGGCCAGCTGTTGAGCGGCGCGAAGCGCTGATTGCCCGTGCTGCCGCCGCCGCGGCCATCGGCAGTGCGGTAGGTGCCGGCGCTGTGCCAGGCCATACGGATGAACAGCCCGCCGTAGTGGCCCCAATCGGCCGGCCACCAGTCCTGGGAGTCGGTCATCAGCGCGATCAGGTCGCGCTTGAGGCCGGCGTAGTCGAGCTGGTTGAACGCCTCGGTGTAGTGGAACGACTCGCCGAGCGGATTGGAGGCTGGGCTGTGTTGGTGCAGGATCCCCAGGTTGAGCTGCTGGGGCCACCAGTCGCGCGTCGAGGGGCCGCGCCCCGCCACGGCGGTTCCGCCGTGGCCGCTGAAGGGGCACTTGCCAAGTTCCGTCATGCGCTTACCTTGCCGATCCCACTAAAAAGACCGTAGGCAGCCCATTCAGGGGCGTCTGTCGGGGGTCACAGTCCGTGATGGGACGCGCACCCGCTGGTGTTCTGGTCAACACAGTGAAGCCATGGCTCGGCGGTTCAGCGGTTGATCCGCTGCATCTGCCAGGTCACCAGCGTGCCGACTGGGCTCCACAGCAGGTAGGGGATCAGCAGTTGGGCGGCCTGGTGGTTCACCCCCTGCACTGCTCCGGCTAGCACCAGCCCCCACAGCCAGCCCAGCAGGCCAATGGCCGTGCCGCTGGACAGTTTGCGGGTCTTGCAGATCACCAGGGTGTAGATCTGCACCAGCACGAGCAGCAACAGGTAGCCCGCCATCAGGCCATTGCCCCCGCTCGCCTGCCAGGCCAGCAGGGCTGAGCCGTAGAAGCAGGCGTAGATCGCCAGCCAGATCAACGGGATCCAGCGCTCAAACGTGAGCCAGGCCGGACGCCGCAAGCGCAGGAACCAGCTGAACTCTGCGCTGCTCGGGTTGAGGGCGATGCCCACCATCACCATCACCAGCAGGATCGAAAGCCAGGCCGGCATCGGGCTGCGCTCGGTTGTTGTGTTCCCTCCCTAGCCACGACGCCCCCAACAGCGCCGTGACAATCCATGGCTGCTGCTGGGGTAACGGCCCATCATCGGGAGACCGTTTGGCACGCAGAGGCTTGAGCAGCCCGGATCTGATCGTGGTGGGAAGTGGCCTGGGGGGCCTCTGCTGCGGGGCCCTCGCCGCGCGCCACGGTCTGGAGGTGCTGGTGTTGGAAGCCCACGACCGGCCGGGCGGCGCGGCCCATGGGTTTGAACGCCGGGGCTTTCAGTTCGAATCGGGCCCCTCCCTCTGGAGTGGCCTGGGGCGCTGGCCCTCCACCAACCCCCTGGCCCAGGTGCTGCGGGCCGTGGGGGAAGTGGTGCCCGTGGTCACCTACAGGGAGTGGGGGCTACTGCTGCCGGAGGGCCAGTTGCGCCTGGGGGTGGGGGCTGAGCCGTTCCTGGCCTTGCTGCGTCAGCTGCGGGGGGCCGCGGCTGCCGAGGAGTGGGCGGCCTTCATGCGCTGGCTCGAGCCCTACTGCCGGGCCACGGCCGCCTTGCCCCTGCTGGCCCTGCGTCCCGGTCTTGGCATGGCCGGCGCCCTGGGGGCTCGGGGCTCGGCGGCGCTGCTGCGCCATGCCCCCCGCCTGGCGGCGTTGGGCGGCGCCTTCGGGCCCATGGCCCGCAAGCACCTGAGGGATCCCTTCTTGCTCCACTGGGTGGAGATGCTCTCGTTTCTGATCTCCGGCTTGGGGATGGATCAGACCAGCGCCGCCGCCATGGCCACCCTGTTTGGCGAGTGGTTCGAGCCCGATGCCGCCCTCGATTACCCCGTGGGGGGCAGTGCGGCGGTGGCGGAGGCCCTGGTGCGCGGGCTGCGGCGCCATGGCGGCGAGCTGCGCTGCCGAGCCGCGGTGGC
>CALJTZ010000081.1 GCA_937975655.1 uncultured Synechococcus sp.
GGCGTGTGTGCTGTGTATCGCCCAGTTTGTGATTTTGCGGCCGCTGGACTCTGCATTTGCGGTGGCACCGGAGGTGCTGTGGCTGTCGCTGCTCAATGCCATCGCCTGCACTGTGGTGCCGGTGATGCTGGTCATGATGGCGATCGAGCGCATCGGCTCGGGGCTGGCGGCACAGGTGGGGATGGTGGGGCCTATGTCCACCATCCTGATGGGTGTGCTGCTGCTCGACGAGCCAATGAACCTGTGGGTGATCGGTGGCACCATTCTGGTGCTGCTGGGTGTGTATGTGGTGAGCACCCGGCGCTAAAGCGCGGGGGCTTGGATAACTTCAATCGCAAAGGACTGGTTATGGACTTGGGAATCAAAGGCAAATGGGCGCTGGTCTGTGGTGCCAGCAAGGGGCTGGGCTTGGGCTGCGCGCAAGCACTGGCAGCTGAGGGTGTGAACCTGCTGATCGTGGCGCGCGGTGCCGAGGCGCTGGAGGCTGCCCTGGCCCGCCAGTCCTTCCACCGCTTCACGCCCCATACGTTGGCCAGCCGACAGGCCCTGCTCGACGAGCTGGAAGCCCGCGGCGTGCAGCGCGCCAGCGCGGCCGACATTGGCCGCGCCCTGCTGCCCGCCATCCCGGCCCTGGCCCTGCCCTTCGTCATCCGCGCCGCGGTGGTGAACGGCGTGGCCACGGCCACCGTGTGCGCCCGCTTCGGCCTGGAGTGCGTGGTGTACATGGGCGCCGAAGACATGCGCCGCCAGGCCCTGAACGTGTTCCGCATGCGCCTGCTGGGGGCCAGGGTGCAACCGGTTACGGCCGGCACGGCCACCCTCAAGGACGCCACCAGTGAGGCCATCCGGGACTGGGTGACCAACGTGGAGACGACCCACTACATCCTTGGCTCGGTGGCGGGCCCCCACCCCTTCCCGATGCTGGTGCGTGATTTCCACGCCGTGATCGGTGAGGAAACCAAGCGCCAGTGCCACGAGGCCTTCGGCCGCAATCCCGATGTGCTGGTGGCCTGCGTGGGCGGCGGCTCCAATGCCATGGGCCTGTTCCATCCCTTCGTGCAGGACACGGCGGTGCGTCTGGTGGGGGTGGAGGCGGCCGGTGACGGGGTGGCCACCGGTCGCCATGCCGCCACCATCACCGAGGGCCGCGTTGGGGTGCTGCACGGGGCCATGAGCCTTCTGCTGCAGGACGATGAAGGCCAGGTGCAGGAGGCCCACTCGATCAGTGCCGGCCTCGATTACCCCGGCGTGGGCCCCGAGCACAGCTACCTGAAAACGATCGGCCGGGCCGAATACGGCGCTGTGACGGATGCCGAGGCCCTGGACGCCCTGCAGCTGCTCTGCCGCCTGGAGGGCATCATTCCGGCCCTGGAAACGGCCCATGCCTTTGCCTGGCTGGAGAAGCTCTGCCCCACCCTGGCCCCCGGTACCGAGGTGGTGCTCAACCTGTCGGGCCGCGGCGACAAGGATGTGAACACCGTGGCCGAGAAGCTCGGCGACGCCATGGGCGGCTAGCCCAGCAGCCGCTCCAGGCTGGTGGCCACCGACTGCACGGCTGAGCGGGCGGTGGCATAGGCCATGCGCATGGGGCCCACCAGGGCCACCTGGCCCACCCCGCCGGTTCCCGTGCAATAGCGGGCCTGCACCACGGCGCACTGTTGCAGGGCCGGATGCGGGTGTTCCGAGCCGATCCACACGCCGCCCAGGTGTTGGGCCCCCTCGGCCTGCAGCACCTGCTGGGGCTGTTCCTCCACCAGCTGCAGCAAGGGGCGGAGGCTCGCGGTGCGACTGAATTCCGGCTGACTCAGCAAGCCACCCAGGCCCAGGGCCACCGCGCTCTCCTGGTCTGCAGGCCTGGCCTCCCGGTGGCTGCGCAGTGCCTGGCGCAACAGTTCTCCGCTCAGCCGCAGCTGTGGCGGCAGGCAGGCCCAGTTGAGCGAGCCCGTTTCCAGCTGACCGGTGGCCCAGCGCTCTAGTGCCGGCAGCTCGGCGGTTGCCGTGGCCGGCAGGCGCAGATTGAGGCTGCTGGCCGCCGCGGCGTTCTCCACCAGAAACACCAGCAGCCGGTCGCCGCTGGGCACCAACCTCAGGGCCTGCAGGCTGGGCTCCAAACGTTGGGGCCGGGTGATCAGGCTGAGCAGGCCGGTGAGGTCGGCCAGGCGACGGGCCAGGTGAAGCAGCAGATCATCCAGGGCGGCCCACTGCAGGCTCAGGCCCGTGAGTTCGCGCTCCAGTTGGCCGGCTGCGGCTCCCGGTGCCGGCAGCAGGCAGTCCACGTAATGGCGGTAGCCCTGCTGGCTGGGCACCCGGCCGGCGGAGGTGTGGGGCTGGGTGAGCAGGCCCTTCTGCTCCAGGGCCCCCATGGCCGAGCGCACCGTGGCCGGACTGGCCTCCAGGCCGAAGCGGCGCACCAGCGTCTGGCTGCCCACCGGTTCGGTGGTGTCCACGTAGTGGCGGACGGTGGCCCGAAGCACCTCCTGTTGGCGGCGGGGCAGCACTTGCACAGCCAGGGATGCCTAACGCGGATGTGTAGGCGAGATCGTAGGCGTGCTGTCAGTAGCGCGGCACGCTCGGATCGGCCTCAACACTCCAGGCATCGATGCCGCCCTGCAGGTTCCACACCCGTTCAAAGCCCTGGGTTTCCATCAGCCAGGACCCGAACTGCCAGCTGCGGATGCCGGCATGGCAGAGCACCACCACCTCGCGATCCCGGTCCAACAGGGCAGGGAGCTGCTCCAGCCACTGGTCCGACTGACTCAGAGGCAGGTGGATCACCGGGTGGTTCAGGGCCGCCAGCTCCAGTTCCATGGGCTCGCGGACATCCACCAGCTGCAGGGGCTCACCGGCCTCGAGGCGGGTTTTGAGGTCGCTGGCGCGCAGGCTGATGGGGCTAGGCATGGCGGCACCCTACCGAGAGCGATGGGGATGCCAAACACGGCCGCGATGCATAAAGATGAGGCCATTCCTGCGTGCGGCGCATG
>CALJTZ010000082.1 GCA_937975655.1 uncultured Synechococcus sp.
CGGCCTGAATGCGCTGGGCCATGGTCTCGGCGGCGTACACATCGCGCACCGTGACTTCGATGCTGGTCACCCCGCCCAGCAAACCCAGCAGGCGCTGGCTGAGCTGACTCGCCAGCTGGCTGGCCCTGGCCAGCAGGGTGCTGCTGAGGTTGGTGAACTCCGTGGGCAACCCCCGCTCGGCCGCCCAGCCCTCCAGCTGATCCAGCCAATGCTCCCCCTGCACCAGCCAGGCGGGCAGGGCATTGATCAACTCCCCCAGCTGCTCGATCAACCGGGGCAGCAGCCAGATGGCCGCCAGCACCAGCAGCCCCAGGCCCAGGCCCACCACCGCCAGCACCGCCAGCCCCCGGGGCAGTCCCCGGGCATGGAGCCAACGGGTGGGCAAATCGAGCAGAAACGCGATCAGTGCAGCCCCCAGGAACAGGGCCGGGAAGGGCGCCAGGGGCACCAACAACTGGCGCAACACCCACAGGTTGAGCACCAGCAGCGGCAGGGCCAGGCTGAGCCTCAGCCAAAGGGGGAGAACGAGCCGCTCGAGCATCGGTGCCTGGGGCCTAAGCCATCAGCTTGGCGGCACGGGCCGAGGGCTGCCAGGACAGGAGCGCCGCATTCCGCTGGACAAATGGTGGACGGACCTACGGCATCTGGGCCAGGTAGGCGGCACTGCCCAACTCGAGCAACTTGGCATCTTTGGCCACCACCTGATCGTGCAGGCCCTGGCGGTAGGCCGCCACGCGCTCGCTCAGCGGCGCATCGGCGATGGCCAGGATCTGGGCGGCCAGCAGGCCCGCGTTGGCCCCGTTGCCGATGGCCACGGTGGCCACGGGGATGCCCGCAGGCATCTGCACGATTGAGTGGAGCGAATCCACCCCCGAGAGCGCTCGGGTCTGCACCGGCACACCGATCACCGGCAGGGTGGTGAGCGAGGCCACCATGCCCGGCAGATGGGCGGCGCCACCGGCGCCGGCAATGATCACCCGGAAGCCGCGGCCGGCGGCCTGCTGGGCGAAGGCCACCATCTCCAGGGGGGTGCGGTGGGCCGAGAGCACCCGCACTTCGCAGGCCACGCCGAAGCGCTCGAGCATCGCCACCGCCGGCTGCATCGTGGGCAGATCGGAATCACTGCCCATCACCACGGCCACCCGCGGCGTGGCGGATGCGGTGCTGTGATCGGCCATGGGCAAGACCCCCCAGAAGGCAGCGAGGATGGCATTCTCCCGTCCCCGGCCTCAACCGCACCGCCATGCGCTGGCTCAGCAATGTCCGCCTGCCGGAGGCGATTCCCCCAGGCGGCAGCCCGCGGCAGTGGCGGGTTGGCCTCGACGCCCACCAGCAAATCACCGTGGTGGAGCCCCTGGCACCGGGCAGCTGCGCCGCCGGCGACGACTGGGGGGGCGACTGGCTCAGTCCCGCCGGCATCGACCTGCGCGATGGTCGTGGCGTGGCCGTGCTCAACAGCGTGGCCGAGGAGCATGGCCTGCCTGTGGTGGTGTCAACGCACCCGCGCACGCAAAAGCGGGTGGATGCCACGGGCGCACAGTTTCACCCCAATGTGCGCCTGATGAAGCCGCTGGGCTTTCACGATTACGTGAACCTGCAGATGAACGCCCGGGCCGTGTTGTCGGACAGCGGCACGATCAACGAGGAGTCGTCCATTCTCAATTTTCCGGCGCTGAACCTGCGCGAGGCGCACGAGCGGCCCGAGGGCATGGAAGAAGCCGCCGTGATGATGGTGGGACTAGAGGTGGACCGCGTGCGCCAAGGCCTGGCCATTGTGGCCACACAGGCTCGGGGCGAACAGCGTGACTTGCGTTTGGTGGCTGACTACAGCATGCCCAATGTGAGTGCCAAAGTCGTTCGGATCATTCACAGCTACACCGATTACGTGAATCGGGTGGTTTGGAAGAAGTATTGAAAGGTTAAAATGAATCCCGGAGCATTTTTATATAAAGAAAAATTATTTACTGAGGATGAAATCCTGAAAATTGCATCCTTTGCGAAAGAACTTGAAAGTAGTAAGAGAAGCGTTCATTCTGCAGGCGGTACATATTCTGATTTGAAATGGTTCCAAGTTGATTTAAGAAAAGACTTGGAATTTTGTAAGACCATCTTGTCTGAGCTGCTCACCTCAGACCCCGAATTACTTGTGTTCTATTATTTGGACCCCGGTGCAGCGTTGCACCCGCATAGAGATTTGACGGGTGCAAGTATGAATAACAGAATAAGGTTTCATGTGCCTGTCATAACTAATCCAGGCGTTGAGTTTGTTGTGAATGGTGAAAAAATTAAAATGTCCCCTGGTGATCTATGGTGTTTGGATACTTCGTATGTCCACTCAGTTAGAAATGATGGGGGTGAATCAAGGGTTCATATAATTGTAGAGTGCAATATTAATGATGCTATAAAGAAGAGACTTCCTGGTGGTTATAAATCAAAATTTCATAGTTTTCATTATGCATTAATTTTGGGGGTTAGTTTCATCAAGGCTATTTTTATAAATTCAATTAAAAATCCTAAATATTTTTTTGAGCAAATGGGGATGGTGTATAAGTTTATTAAGTGGAGAGTATTTAAATCGGAAAAACCTAAGTGAGAATTATAATTTTTTCTCAGTGGTTCGATCCAGAGCCAACATTTAAAGGCTTAATCTTCGCCCGAGAGCTTGTGCAGCATGGTTTCGATGTGGAGGTTGTCACGGGCTTCCCCAACTACCCGGGGGGCCGGGTGTATGAGGGCTATAAGATCAAGTTGATCCAACGCGAGTGCATTGATGGTGTGCAGATCACACGTCTGCCTCTGTATCCCAACCACGATCAGTCCGCCATCAAGCGGGTGTTGAATTACGCCAGTTTTGCGGCTTCGTCTTTGTTGTATGGCTTGTTCGTGGCCAAGCGTGCGGATGTGATGTACGCGTATCACCCGCCACTGACGGTGGGCATTGCGGCCAGCTTGATCCGCTGGGTGCGCGGTATTCCACTGG
>CALJTZ010000083.1 GCA_937975655.1 uncultured Synechococcus sp.
GAAATCAAGCTGGGCCGCAAGCAGGTGAAGTTGATCCCCGCTGGCGCCTCCGAAGAGGAGTGAAGCTTCAGGTGCTCCTGGCTCCCTGAAGGCACCTCTGTCAGCCTGGAGCCATGCTTCGCTTTCTGCTCAATCTCCTCTGGTTCGTTCTGGGGGGCTTCGTGATGGGCCTGGGATGGTGGATGGCCGGCCTGATCGCCGCCATCACCATCGTGGGCCTGCCCTGGGCCAGGGCCTGTTTCGAGATAGGCAATTTTTCCTTCTGGCCCTTTGGCCAGGAAGCGATCAGCCGGCGTGAACTCACGGGCCGCTACGACATCGGCACGGGTCCCTTCGGCTTGATTGGCAATGTCATCTGGTTTCTGGTGGCCGGCTGGTGGTTGGCCATTGGTCATCTCAGTTCGGCCCTGGCCTGCTTCATTTCGATCGTGGGCATCCCCTTCGGGATTCAGCACGTCAAGCTGGCGTTGATTGCCCTCTCGCCCATTGGCATGAAGGTGGTGCCGATGCACCGCCGCTAGTTCGCTGCAGGTGTAAGCCTCCCCCTGGCCTGTCATGCGAGGGCCACTGTTCTGCCATGGCCGCCAGCTTCAGTTGTTGCTCGAGCCAGCGCTGATCGGCAGGGCCTGCCTGCTGCAGTTGGAAGCGTTTGATCAACCAGGGCAGGATGTCGAGCCCCAGGAGCTGGCCGGTGTTGCGGTCCAGCCGCACGCCATAGAGGCAGCCCAGGTCTGAGCGCCAGGGGCTGTGCTCGCCAATGCCTTCATAGTCGTTGAGGAGATCACCGCAGCCATACAGGATCAGTTTGTCGCGGTAGATCTCGAAGGGCAGGGGGTGGTGTGAGGAATGGCCAAACACCACATCAATGTCGGCCAGGTCAATCAGCTGCCGCGCGAACCATTGGTGCCTTTCCGGGATGGCGGGTACCCAGTTGCCCCCCCAGTGCAGTGACAGCACAACCCTGTCACCGGGGTGCCGATGTTTCAGCACAAACCGTGCCAGCCAGCGGGCGGTTCCGCCGTCCAGATGGGGGAGAAAGGCCACGCCAGGACGGTCCGCATCCACCGCCCAACTCGGGGGTACACCGCTACTCGCCACGGCCCAGGCGAAGACCAGCAGACGATGCCTTGGCTTGCCTGTGGATAGTGGCAGCACCGCGGGCCGTTGGGCCTGATGGGCGCTAAGCCCGGCCCCCACGGTGGCGATGCCAGCCTTCTGCAGGCAATGCAGCGTTTCAGACAGTCCGTTCCAACCCCAATCCAGGCTGTGGTTGTTGGCCAGGCAGCACAGATCAAGCTTCGCGGCGGTGAGGCAGCTGATGTTGTCGGGGTGCATCCGGTAATGAATCTCTTTCTGCGGCCATGGCTCAGTGGCTGTCGTGATCGCCGTTTCCAGGTTGATGATGCGCACATCGGCGGCCATGGCCTCCATCGCCGCCAAGGCGTCGCCCCACGGATAGGTGGGAGCTACCGGCCGTGGCATCAGCCCATGGCGTGCTTCAGCCAGCCTGATGTAATCCCTGGCATCCCGCACCACTGGCTCATGCAGCTGGGGATCAACCGGATGCGGCAGCAGCTGGTCAATGCCGCGTCCTGTCATCACATCACCGGCGAGCATCAGCTTCAGCTCGGACAAGGCACCCTCGCGATCGCCGGACTTCTACCGCCAGCGTGGTGTTATCCCGGCGTCCTGCTGTCTCCTCCATCATGGCGACAGCGCGTCGCAGTGAACCTGCAGCTGCCATGCATCCCTTGGTGATCCATCCAGAACTGCTCAGCCGCTACCAGCAGCTGTTCCGCTTCTATGACGTGCAGGGTGATGGAAAGCTGAGCCTGGAGCGTGATCATCTGCAGGCCGCCGAGGCCCTGGCTGCTCGCTGGCAGGGAAGGAGTGTGCCCTTTCCCAATCTGTTGGAGCTGCTGATTGACACCTATCGCCATGAAACCGAGCGGCGCGACCTCGATGGCAACGGTGAGGTGGACCTGCAGGAGTTTGTGCAGTCCCATGCTGGGGTGATCCAGGCCTTTGAGGGCATGCGCGACAAGGCCGAGGCCTTCATGGCGCGGGCTGCCGGTGGCTTCTTTGATGTGCTGGATCTCGACAAGATCGGAAGAGCGTCGTGTAGGGAAAGAGTGTCTTCGCCTGTGTAGATC
>CALJTZ010000084.1 GCA_937975655.1 uncultured Synechococcus sp.
AACCACGTCAGGCTCTCCAGCTCTCCGCTCTTCCGTGTCTGCATTGGGCTGTACAGCCCGAGCCTGTGCGGACACAGGAATGCCCAGCAGCATGGCCAGCATCAGACCGGTGGTTTCGGCCAGATCGCTGGCTTCATCAGCCCAGGACTCGCTGCAGAGCTCGGCCCCGGCGACATGCATCACCGTGACCTGCAGCCTGGATCGGCCTTGCTGCTCACGCAGCTGGGCGGACCAGCCGATGCCGCTGCGGAAGGCGGGGCGGGCTGAGTGCACCACCTCCGCCAGATCGGCAGCGGCGATGGGGGATACCTCGGCCTGGAAGCAGGCCAGGGCATGGGTGAGCTGTTGCTCGGGGGTGGCGTGGCTCAGGTCAGCCGGCAGAGGCTCGGCGTACGCGGGCCTGGTTGGTGGAACCATGGCGGATCGAATCGGGCGGTTGCCCGCTGATCCGAAAATTAGCACTGTTCATTGATAGCCGCACTCACAGCGGCTGTTAATTCCTAGCCATCAGGCTGGGACTGGCTTCTTGCCTCTGCGGCCGCTGGGCTTGGTGTCCTTCCTGTTGGCCGCCTCCCACTGGTCCAGCCAGCGCTTGGGCAGGTACAGGTCGCCCTCAATCCACAGTGGGGCCAGCTCCTCGGGCTTGTAGTCGCCGAAGCCCGTGAGCACGGCAAAGAAGCGCTTGCGGTGCTCTTCGCTGGCCTCGACCGCCAGGGAGTTGAGGGCGTCGCTGGGCTCAAGCCCGTATTCGTCGACAACCCGGCGCATCTGGTTGCGCCACTTGGTGGAGAGCTCCGTGGCTTTGCGCTGACCAACCGTCGGCGCGGGGGTGGTGCGGAAGGCCTCCGGCACCTCCCTCAGGCCGCAATAGCAGGCCCAGAGTTCCAGCGGCGTCCAGGCCGGGCACTCGTCGTCACCCAAAGGGACGGCCTCCTCCAGTTTCTCCTTGATCGACTGGCTCTTGACCGGACCCCAGTCCTTCTCGGCGATGCGGCGATTGATTTCACCCAGCTGCCAGAAGGCTTTCTGGCGCAGCTCGCCGGCTTTGCCCTGCTCGATCACCGAGAGGTTGCCGTAGGAGATCGCTTCAAAGCCGGCCTCCTCCGCCCAGCTGCAGGCGGTGTACTGGGTCCAGCCGTTGGTTCTTCGCCAGTTCAGAAGCATCCGACCGAACGCTGCGCGGTTCTCCTCCTGGCGCTCAAGCAGCTCCGCGTAGGTGATGGCCACGTTCAGGATCCTGAATGGGATTTCCCGAACCATACGGCAAGCTTGGCACTCCTAGTCACCTCCTGACACGTCCTGGCATATCAGGTCTGATCTTGTCCGAGCCTCTGCAGGATCTGCTTGGCAAGCTGCCCAGTGATGATATTCCCTGTCTCTACCTGCAATCTCAGAGCAAGCGTGTAGGGGTGCTCGCCGGGGTGGGCCTGTGCGAGACGCTTCAGCCGCTGCTGCACTTCTGCCGGATCCATCAGTGTCCCAGCGGCACTTGCCTCGGCGCGCCGAGTAACTGCTCGGCTTCCTCCACAGAGCGGCAGGCCGCGGCCAATCCGCCGAGTTCCTGCACCACCCGCAGGAAGGCCCGCTGCTCGGAGCTGAGCACGCCCTGGGTTGTCTTGACCTCCAGGGCCACAAACTGAGCGAGTCGCTGACCGACCAGCTCCGGGGTGATCTCCAGGGAGCGCAGACCAATCAGGTCGCTGCTGCCCTTGCACAGCCCAAAGCGCACGAAGCGCCCCTGCTGGTCAACCAGGGCGCCGGTGTTGTTGCGCCAGAGCCGCACCGCTCCGCGGCCGCAAGCCAGGCGGATGCGCTGCTGGATCTCGTGTTCGCTGGGGGAGGAGGAGGCCATGCCTCCTGTTGCCGGGCGACCAACCCGCCCTAGGAGGCTGCTGAAAAAGCGAGAAACGAACGGCCTGTTGGTCGGTTCGTGATCGTTG
>CALJTZ010000085.1 GCA_937975655.1 uncultured Synechococcus sp.
CTGTGGCATCGAGGAGGACAGGTTGTCCACCCTGTTCGATCATGGTGCGCTGAATGCCTCGGGCCACGACATCTCGAGGTGCCAGCTCTGCCAAGGGGTGGATCTTCTGCATGAAGCGCTCGCCGTTGGCGTCGATGAGCACAGCACCTTCTCCGCGCACTGCTTCAGAGATGAGGAAAGAGCCTGGAACGGCCAGGGCTGTGGGGTGGAATTGGTAGAACTCCACGTCGGCTAATTCAGCACCTGCTCGGAACGCAGCGGCAACCCCATCGCCAGTGGTGACAGCAGGATTGGTGGTGTGGCGATAGAGCTGTCCTGCCCCACCTGAGGCCAGAATCACGGCATCTGCAGCGAGGAAGTGCATTCCGTCAGCGTCAAGTACGTTGACGCCGGCAACTTTCCCGTTTTCAACAATGATGTCGGCGACAAAAGTGTGTTCACGAATCTCAGTGGCTGTCTGTCGCACCGTTTCCACAAGAGCATTACTAGTTACAGCCCCGGTGGCATCGCCGCCCGCGTGAAGGATTCGTGCGTGTGAGTGGGCTGCTTCTAGCCCTCTGGCAAAGTCTTTGCCTTTGGCGGGGCCCAGGCCGATCTTCATGACCTCGGCCTCGGAGATCGGCGCCGGGCGGTTGCGCGCGCCGCCGATGAAGCCCGTGACCTTGCTGGTGTGCTTGACCAGGTGCCAGGACTCGTCGTCCATCAGCATCTCCACCAGCACGTAGCCGGGGAACACCTTCTCCTCCGTGCTGGTGCGGTTGCCGTCCTTCTTGATCTTCACCGCCGGGGTCTGGGGGATCTCGATCTCGAGGATGCGGTTGTCCACGCCGAGGGTCACGGCGCGCTGCTCCAGGGTGGCCTTCACCTTCTTCTCGCAGCTGGAGGCCACCTGAACGGCGTACCAGCGGGCCACGGGCGCCCGACCCTCAGTCGGGGCAGCAACGGCGGCCAGATCCAGCACGGCCTCTCCGCCGTCAACCGGATCGGCAGCGGGGGATTCGTCAGTGATCAGGTCGACGTCGGACACAGGGCGTGGAAAGGAAGGTATGGGGAACAGACAGCTGGGGACTCAGCGGAACACCTGGGTGTTGGCCCAGCTGTAGAAGCGATCGATCGCGGCGATGGCAAAGGCCGACAGCGTCACCATCAGGATCACAGCCACCGACTCACTAAACAGCTGCTGGCGGCTGGGCCAGACCACTTTGCGAAGCTCCTCCACGGTGGAGGCCACAAAGCCGGGTTTGGCAGCGTCGCTGGACGGTGCCATGGCGGTGGCCGGCTCGGCGGAGGGCGCCGAATCAGCGGCTGGGCGTGGGTCGGTCTGGGAGTCCACTCAGGGGGGTCGCCGGGATGTTCAGGCCGCCACAGGGCTGCATGAACAAGCAAACAGCCACCCTACCGGACAGATCGGAAGAGCGT
>CALJTZ010000086.1 GCA_937975655.1 uncultured Synechococcus sp.
TGGTTGATTGCGGTTTCCGTTACATATTCTGCAAATCTAGCATTTACATTTCGCCAGACTAAGGCAATGTTGCTAGCAAACCGCTACCCGGTTCAGCGTTATGTGCTGTATGTAGCATCACAGGGGATGGGTGGTGCTGTTAACATAGCCACTTACTTGGCTGTGGTATTACTTTTGAAGTGGCCGCTGGTTGTGGCTTTGGGGCTTGGCACGATTGCTGGATTGATCTTTAACTTTATTGGGGCTTCATTGGTTGTAAATCGTGACCGATAGAGTGAGAGATTGTATTTGTCTATTTTCGGCCATTGTTTTTGGAGCTAAACAGATTGGTGATCATTGGGAAAAGATCAGATGTGTTGGCGGTTGAAATTCTGATCCCTGTGAAGCTAGAAGTCTCACTTCGAACCGCAGTTCGTCTGAAGGAATTTTAAATGGAATGGGACTTATCTTGCTGGAGTTCTCGAATGTCTTGCTACTTATGCGATTGATGTTCTCATTGATGATCTCAATAGTGACCGATCCTTTGTGTACCTTGAGCCCGCTGGCTTGGAGCCGATAGCTACCAGCCTTGAACGAATCAACATAGAGCCCCCATAAAAGGGGAGCATTATCTCTATTCGCGATTACAACCTCTCGACGTTTCTTGCAGCGCTTTAGCGATGGCTTGTTGGCAAGCGTGCGGCACGGCTCCACGAGAACTTTCCCTGACCGTTCAATCATCCTTCCGTAGTTTATAAACTCTGACTCGTACCTCAATGCCTTGTCGTTGTAGACGCGAATTGGCCTAAGCTCAGTGGGTAAGGGCCCCGTTGCAATTCGATTGCTAGCGGTGATGAATCCAGGCTGGGCATTTCCAGACTTTGCTTGGAGCTGTCCCTTGCATTGATAGATTCCCCAGCCATAGTTATCGTCAACACTAGCGAGTTGGCACTTGGCTAGTGTAGTCGCAATTGGCTTTAGATCGTTGCGGAGTTTGCTCAGGGGCAGGTCAATTGGGGCGACGATATAGTCACAGTCATTAGTGTCTGGCTTGTAAAAGCTGTTGTATTCGATATTGGCTTTGTTGTTGCTGCGTAGGCGGGTAATCCTTGGAGAAGACAAGTAAAACTCGTAGAGACGCTCTGACTCTCGCCTGCTTAGTTCTGTCCTAAGCGCTGAAAGACAGACTTTTCCTTCTTTGCTCAATGCCTGAATATTGGGAGCCAAGATCGGTTTGGCTGAGTAGTCTGATAGCATGTCGCCGCGACGCCCACTGACGACTGAACCAACAACGCTGGATATTATCCCGGCAATGACAAGTTTCGGGCGCCAGCTCAGGGTCTGAATCGTGATGATGAATAGACAGCCGATGGCCAGCCCGGCTAGAGCTTCCTGTTCGCTCCCCAAGTTATTGGCAATCACGCTGGATCCCGAGCTCATCGCATCGATTATGCTGAAGCGTTTGTTGTAGCTCCAGAGAGCGCTTCCGGCGATGAGGGCTGCAAGAACTGGGCTGATGCTGAGCGTCAGACGAGTAGGGAGATTCATGGTCTTCTCGCGTTCCATCCACCGGAACGAGCCCAAGATCCAGAGGGCTTGAATCACTGGTGCGGTGTAACGCTGATGAAACATGTGCTGGTAATCACCAGCCATGTTGATGGCCAGGAGAGAGCTGAAAAGAAGCAGACTTACGCTAGTGGTGGCTATAAAAAGTGTAGCTTTCGCTTGATTCCTGTCTACTTGGTTGTCTGTTTCTCGATTTGGCGGCCTCATTCCGGCTGCAAGCAGCATGCTGTAGCCATAGGTTGAAATGCTAAGATTAGCCAGGCCATTGATAAGGCCTGTGCTGATTTCGGCCAGTGTATTCCTGGTGTCTTGGCGCAGTTCAGTGAGATAGCCGGTGATTTGATTTGCGTAGTGGCCGGCATCGCCGCCCATGCTGGCATTGATGGTGCTGTGGGCGATTGCATAAAATAGTGTCAATACCAGCGTCAGTAGAATTCCTGATATGATCGCTACGGCACTTCTGGTCGTGATTCTCTCGCGGAAGTAGACAAGATCTGCTAGCACAACAAGCCAGGCGCAGGCTGAGATCAGCAGGCCAGTGGGATGGAGCCAGTATGCCAATCCGCCTGTCAGAGTGATGGCCAATAGCTGGCGGAAGCGTTGTTGGATCAGTAGCCATCGACTCATCATCGCGATGATGAGTTGCATGCATGGGTTCACAAAGATCCAGCCAGTGAATCCCCAGACGCTGAAGCAAACCAGTGATGACAGGCTTATTAGGGTTGCTTGTTTGTTGCTTGCGCCAAGTCGTCGGAGCGTTGATGTCCATAAGCCTATGGAGGCTGTAAGTAGGGTGAGGTTGAGCAATGCAACCCCAATCCAGACGCCTGGTTGCACTCCGAACAGCATGAAAAGGGGAGTGATTGCGAGCGAGTAGCCAGCATGCCAAGAGCTCGACAGCAGATTGCTGTGTCCGGCTAAATGCGCAGCCTTCGCCGCGTAGCCCACTTCATCACTTAAGTAAACTGGACCGAGATGATCAAACGCGCTGATCAGACTTAGGCCGATGTAGACGATAAGTAGGCAGATCAGGGCATGATCCCATGGCAACTGCTGTTTGTTGGTGTTCACGCTTCGCTTTCGTTTACTCTAAAATAGCGTTGCCGGAGGATCTTGATGGCGGCTCTGTATGAATCCGGCTGTGGGCCATAAAAAACCCGCAGTGTGGGCTGCGGGTTTGGATGTCACAGCTGACTGAGTGTTCTCAGCCCAGGGCCTTGGCCTTGGCCACCACGTTGTCCACGGTGAAGCCAAACTTCTCCATCAGCAGGGGGCCGGGGGCCGAGGCGCCGAAGCGATCGATCGACACGCTGTCGCCATCGAAGCCGGTGTACTTGTGCCAGCCGAAGGAGCTGGAGGCTTCCACCACCAGGCGCTTGCGCACGGAGGAGGGCAGCACGCTCTCGCGGTAGGCCTCATCCTGCTCTTCGAACAGCTCCACACAGGGCATCGACACCACCCGCACGTTCTTGCCTTCGGCCCGAAGCTGGGCGGCGGCCTTGGTGCAGAGCTCGAGCTCGGTGCCGGTGCCGATCAGGATCAGATCGGGGGTGCCGTTGCTGTCTTCCAGGATGTAACCACCCTTGGCCACGCCAGCGGCGCTGGAGTTGGCCTGGTTGGCCATGGCCTGACGGCTGAGGAACAGCACGGTGGGGCGCTTGCGGTTGGCAATCGCCACCTGGTAGGCACCACTGGTTTCGTTGCCGTCGCCAGGACGCATCACCAGCATGTTGGGCAGGGCCCGCAGGCTGGCCAGGGTCTCGATCGGCTGGTGGGTGGGGCCGTCCTCGCCGAGACCGATGGAGTCGTGGGTGAGCACATAGATCACGCCCAGTTCGCTCAGGGCGGAGAGGCGCATGGCGCCCACCATGTAGCCGGCGAACACGGCGAAGGTGCCGCCGTAGGGCACAAGGCCGCTGCCGTGGTACGCGAGGCCGTTGAGGATCGAGGCCATGGCGTGCTCCCGCACACCGAAGTGCAGGTAGCGGTTGGCCTCGGCACCCTTCTGGAAGCCCTTCTCCCCCTTGATGTCGGTGAGGTTGGAGTGGGTCAGGTCAGCCGAACCGCCGATCAGCTCGGGCAGGTTGGGGCCGATCGCGTTCAGGCAGTTGTAGCTGTGCTGGCGGGTGGCCAGGCCCTTGTCGTCGGCGCTGTAGCTGGGCAGGTTGGCATCCCAGCCCTGGGGCAGCTCACCGCGCAGCTGACGCTCGAACTGGGCGGCCTCGCTGGGGTACTTGGCGCGGTAGTCGGCCAGGGTGGCGTTCCAGGCGTCTTCGGCGGCGGCACCGCGGCTGATGGCCTGGCGCCACTGGTCGTAGGCGTCCTGGGGAACTTCGAACTCGCCGTAGCTCCAGCCCAGGGCCTCACGGGTGAGGGCGGCTTCCTCGGCGCCCAGGGCGGCACCGTGCACCCCTGCGGTGTTGGCCTTGTTGGGAGAGCCGTAGCCGATGGTGGTGGTCACCTTGATCATCGAGGGACGATCGGTGACGGCCTTGGCCTCGGCGATCGCCTTGGCGATGGCCTCCACGTTGGTGTTGCCATCGGGCACATGGATGGTGTGCCAGCCGTAGGCCTCGTAGCGCTTCAGCACATCCTCGGTGAAGGAAACGTTGGTGTTTCCGTCGATGGTGATGTGGTTGTCGTCGTAGAGGGCGATCAGCTTGCCCAGGCCCAGGTGGCCGGCCAAGGAGGCGGCTTCGCCGCTCACACCTTCCTGGTGGCAGCCGTCGCCCATGATCACGTAGGTGTAGTGATCAACAACCTTGCAATCGGCCTTGTTGAACTTGGCGGCCAGGTGCGCCTCGGCCATGGCCAGGCCCACGGCATTGGCGATGCCCTGACCCAGGGGGCCCGTGGTGACTTCCACCCCAGGGGTTTCGAAGGTTTCGGGGTGGCCGGGGGTCTTGGAGCCCCACTGGCGGAACTGCTTGATGTCCTCGATGTCCACCGAGTCGTAGCCGGTGAGGTGCAGCAGCGCGTACAGCAGCATGCAGCCGTGGCCGGCGGACAGCACGAAGCGGTCGCGGTTGAACCACTTGGGGTTCTTGGGGTTGTGGCTCAGGGCCTTGTGCCACAGGGCGTAGGCCATGGGGGCGCAACCCATGGGCAGGCCGGGGTGCCCTGAATTCGACTTGTTGATCGCATCAACCGCCAGGAAGCGGATGCTGTTGATGCAGAGGGTGTCGACGGATTGGTTTCCGAGGGCGGGGGCGGCGGCGACCATGGCTTACGGGTAAGGGAGTGGTGGGAGGGCGTCTGGATGGGGGGCTGGGCTGGGGAGAGCTCAGCGCATCCGCCGAAACGCAAGGCAGACGTTGTGACCACCAAACCCGAAGGAGTTGGACAGCACGACGTTCAGTTTCTGTTCCCGGGCCTGATTGGGAACGACATCCAGATCACATGCGGGATCCGGATTTTGGTAATTGATCGTAGGGGGTACCAGGTTGTGGCCTATGGCCAGCACGGCAGCCACGGCCTCGATGCCGCCGCTGCCCCCGAGGAGGTGCCCCGTCATCGACTTGGTGGAGCTCACCGGGATCTGATGGGCCCGATCCCCCAGCGAGGCCTTGATGGCGGAGGTTTCGTTGCTGTCGTTGGCCTGGGTGCTGGTGCCGTGGGCGTTCACGTAATCCACGGCCTCGGGCTCCAAGCGCGCGTCGCGCAGGGCTAGGCGCATGGCCTCGGCCCCACCCACACCTCCAGGAGAGGGCGAGGTGATGTGGTGGGCATCGCAGGTCATGCCGTAACCCACCACTTCAGCCAGGATCTCGGCGCCGCGGGCCTGGGCGTGCTCCAGGCTCTCCAGCACCAGCACGCCGGCGCCCTCGCCGATCACGAAGCCATTGCGCTCCGCATCAAAGGGGCGGCTGGCGGTGGCGGGATCGTCGTTGCGGAACGACAGGGCCTTGGCACTGGCGAAGCCGGCCACGCCCAGGGGGGTGATGGCGGATTCAGCCCCACCGGCCACCATCACATCGGCCAGGCCGAGCTGGATCAGGCGGAAGGCATCGCCGATGGCATTGGAGCCTGCAGCGCAGGCCGTGGCCACAGCACTGCTGGGCCCTTTGGCACCAAGGGCGATCGCCGCCAGGCCGGTGGCCATGTTCGGGATCATCATCGGCACCGTGAAGGGGCTCACCCGGTCGGGACCACGATCCGCCAGCACATGGGCCTGGGTTTCCATCATCAGGAGCCCGCCCACACCGGAGCCGATGGCCGTGCCGACGCGTTGCTGGTTGGTGTCGTCGATGCTGAGGCCGGCATGGGCCACGGCCTGCTTCGCCGCCACCACGCCGAACTGGCAGAACCGATCCCAGCGCTTGGCCTCCTTCGGCTCGATGAATCCAGCCGGATCGAAGCCCTTCACCTCAGCGGCGAAGCGGCAAGCGTGGCGCGAGGCGTCGAACAGGGTGATGTCGGCCACCCCGTTGCGCCCGCTGCTCAGGCCTTCCCAATAGGAAGCCACGTCGTTGCCGATCGGTGTGACCGCGCCCAGTCCTGTGACGACGACGCGGCGGAGACCCTCCACCATCGGATCCTCAGGCCTGCTTGTCCAGGATGTACTTGACGGCGTCACCCACGGTGGTGATGCCCTCGGCGGCCTCGTCGGGGATCTCGATGTCGAAGGCCTCTTCGAGGGCCATCACCAGCTCAACGGTGTCGAGGGAGTCAGCGCCCAGGTCGTTCTGGAAGTTGGATTCCGGCTTCACCTCGCCGGCATCCACGCTCAGTTGCTCGACAACGATCGAGCGCACTTTCTCGAAGATCGCTTCCTGTGACATGGCCGCACTGTCGGACGCCGCATCCTACGGGGCGGTCTGCAGCTCTCCGGCAGCTCGTATGAACAAGGGTGACGGGGCTGGAGGCCAAGTGAGTTGCTCCCGTAAGCCTTGGGTACCTTGGGTGTCGCGTCCAGAGGCGACATGTCCCACGCCGTCAAGATCTACGACACCTGCATCGGTTGCACCCAGTGCGTGCGGGCCTGCCCTCTCGACGTGCTCGAGATGGTTCCCTGGGATGGCTGCAAGGCCGGCCAGATTGCCTCCTCCCCCCGCACCGAAGATTGCGTGGGGTGCAAGCGCTGCGAAACCGCTTGCCCCACAGACTTCCTCTCGATCCGCGTCTACCTTGGCGACGAAACCACGCGCTCGATGGGTCTCGCGTACTGACGTTTCAGTTCGCTTCCCCATAAGCTCGAGCCCGGCCCCAAGCCGGGCTTTTTTGTGGCCCGCTTCGCGCCTGCGTCACCAGTCCTCCAGGCCACCACTCCCAAGACCACCACTTCTAAGACCACCTATGTGCGGCATCGTTGCGGTGATCGGTTCCAGGGAGGCGGCTCCCCTGCTGCTCGACGGCTTGCGGCAGTTGGAATATCGCGGTTACGACTCGGCCGGCATCGCCACCGTGGCCGCGCGCGGAGCGCTCACCTGTCTGCGGGCCGAAGGCAAGTTGGTGAACCTCACCAATCGCTTTGAACAGCATGGTGCTGCCGGCCAGTGCGGCATCGGCCATACCCGCTGGGCCACCCATGGCAAGCCGGAGGAGCGCAATGCCCATCCCCACCTTGACGGCCCTGGCCAGGTGGCGGTGGTGCAGAACGGCATCATCGAGAACTACCGCATCCTGCGTGAGCAGCTCCAGGCCGAGGGGGTGGAGTTCCGCTCGGACACCGATACCGAGGTGATCCCTCACCTGGTGAGTCGTCGGCTCGGGCAGCTCCAGGCCGAGGGCCGGGCTCCCAGCGGCAGCCTGTTGCTGGAGGCGGTGCAGCAGGTGCTGCCCCTACTCCATGGCGCCTATGCCCTGGCGGTGGTCTGGGCCGAGGTGCCCGGGGCCCTGGTGGTGGCCCGCAAGGCGGCACCCCTGTTGATTGGCCTGGGGGAGGGCGAGTTCCTCTGCGCCAGCGACACCCCGGCCCTGGCCGGTTTCACCCGCACGATCCTGCCCATGGAGGACGGCGAAGTGGCCCTGCTCACCCCCCTGGGGATTGAGCTCTACGACGCGTCGGGCAACCGGGTGCAGCGCAGCCCCAGCCTGCTCAGCGGCACCGAACACGTGGCGGACAAGCGCAGCTTCCGCCACTTCATGCTCAAGGAAATCCATGAGCAGCCCGAAACGGCGGCCCTGTGGGTGGCCCGTCACCTGCCGGAGGGCGGCCAGCCCGGGGCCTCTCTGGTGGCCCTGCCCCTCGACGACAGCGTCTACGCGGGTGTGGAGCGGATCCAGATCCTGGCTTGCGGCACCAGCCGCCATGCCGCCCAGGTGGGTGCCTACCTGCTGGAGCAACTCGCTGGTATCCCCACCAGCGTGTTCTATGCGAGTGAGTTTCGCTATTCACCGCCGCCGCTTTCGCCCCACACCCTCACCATCGGGGTCACCCAGTCCGGCGAGACGGCCGACACCCTGGCCGCCCTCGCCATGGAGCAGCAACGGCGTGAGCTGGTGGCCGATCCAGCCTTTGCCCCGCGCCTGCTCGGCATCACCAACCGTCCGGAGAGTTCCCTGGGCCGCATGGTGGATCACATCCTCGATATCGGGGCCGGCATTGAGGTGGGGGTGGCCGCCACCAAGACCTTCCTGGGCCAGCTGCTGGCCTTCTACGGCCTGGCCCTGGCCTTCGCGGAGCGCCGCGGCGGGGCTGCCGGTGGCGGTGGGCCCGAGCAGCTGCGCCAGCTGGCTTTAGCCCTGCGGTTGATCCCAGCCCAGCTCAAGCAGCTCGTGAGCGACCACGACCAGCGCTGTGAGCAGCTGGCCCACCTGTTTGCCGACACCCAGGACGTGATCTTTCTGGGCCGGGGCATCAACTATCCGATCGCCCTCGAGGGCGCCCTCAAGCTCAAGGAGATCAGCTACATCCATGCGGAGGGCTACCCCGCCGGTGAGATGAAGCACGGACCCATCGCCCTGCTCGATGCCCGGGTGCCGGTGGTGTCCATCGCCGTGCCCGGAGTGGTGTTCGACAAGGTGCTCAGCAATGCCCAGGAGGCCAAGGCACGGGACGCCCAGCTGATCGGCGTGGCCCCGGACTGCCCCGACAGTGAGCTATTTGACACCCTGCTGCCGGTGCCTGTGGTGGATGAATTGCTCAGCCCACTGCTCACGGTGATCCCGATGCAGTTGCTGAGTTATCACATTGCGGCTCACCGCGGCCTGGATGTGGATCAACCCCGCAACCTGGCCAAGAGCGTCACTGTGGAGTGAGGAGGGCTGGGGTGGCGCCAGCTCCGTCACTGCGTCCGTAGCGATCTTGGAAGCGCACGATGTCGTCTTCGCCCAGGTAGGCGCCGCTCTGCACCTCGATCATTTCCACAGGGATCTTGCCGGGATTCGATAAGCGGTGCTTGGAGCCCAGGGGGATGTAGGTGCTCTGGTTCTCGCCCACCAGTTCCTCCACGCCTTCCTTTTCCACCACAGCGGTGCCCTGCACCACGATCCAGTGCTCAGCGCGATGGTGGTGCATTTGCAGGGAGAGGGAGGCGCCAGGGTTCACCACGATGCGCTTCACCTGCCAGCGGGTGCCCTCGGTGACGCCGTCATAGGAGCCCCAGGGGCGATAGATCTTGCGGTGGGCCTTGCTCTCGCGGGCTCCTTCCCGCTCCAGCAGGCTCACCACCGATTTCACGTCCTGGGCCTTGTCGCGGTGGGCCACCAGCACCACGTCGTCGGTTTCCACCACCACCAGGTTTTCCACGCCGAGGCCTACCACCAGGCGGTGCTCACTGCGCAGATAGCAGTTGCGGGAGGCCTCGCTGATCACGCGGCCCCGCAGCACGTTGCCCTCGGCATCCTGATCGGCGGTTTCCCACAGGGCGCTCCAGCTGCCTACATC
>CALJTZ010000087.1 GCA_937975655.1 uncultured Synechococcus sp.
CGGTCTTGGCGCCTCCAAACTGCTGGGCAACCTGTTTGCGGGCCTCTCCATCCAGACGGACCGGCCCTTGCGCGTGGGGGAGTTCTGCCAGATCGGCAACAACCTGGGCTATGTCACCAAGATCGGCTTGCGTTCCCTGGAACTGCAGACCCTCGAGAGCCGCATCACCATCCCCAACGCGATCGCGGACGAGGAAACGATCGTGAACTATTCGCGGCGCAGCCCCAATTCGGCAGCCACACCGATGCAGTCGCTGAATGTGCGGCTCACGATCGAGCAGAAACTCTCACCCGAGCAGGTGGACGACCTGCTGCAGCTGGTACGCCGCCACGTGGCCGGGAGTGCCGATTTACTGGAGCCGCTGGTGAGCATCGAGCAGAACCAAGCCGACGAGCTCACCCTGATCTGCTTCGCGATGGTGACCCTGCACGACTGGAGCTCCTATCTGCGCGTTCGCGAGGCGCTGCTGATGCGGCTGCAACAACTGGTGGAGCAGGTTCGACTCTCCACTATCACCGTGGGGGTGAGCTACGACACCACGGCCAAGCAACTGGAGCAGCTTCCGGATCTGATCCGCTCCGTGGTGAACAGTGAACCATTGATGGAACTGCAGTCCTGCCGGTTCATGACCATCGGCGCGTTCAGCTACGACATCGTGTTTCGGCTACACGGCGGCCACGCCAGCTTCGCCGCGTTCAAGGACGCGATCCACCGACTCAACCAAGCGCTGCTGATCGCCCTGGCGGACGCCCACATCGAGATCCCCTTCCCCACCCAGATGCAGCTGCAGCGCGACGCGTGAGCAGCGATGCCAGGCCATCCATGGCCCCCCGGTTGCAGATGGTGGCCAGCGCCCTGGCCTTCAGCCTGATGGGGCTGTGCGTGAAGCAGGTGGGCGGGCGCATCCCCGCCGCGGAGGTGGTGCTGGCCCGGGCGATCGTGAGCGTGGCCCTGAGCTGGTGGCTGCTGCAGCGGGCGGGGGTGGATCCCTGGGGCCAACGGCGGGGGCTGCTGATCGTGCGAGGGGCCATCGGCACCGCCGCCCTGCTGTGCGTCTACGCAGCCCTGGCCCAGCTGCCGATGGCCTCCGCCACGGTGCTGCAATACCTCTACCCCACGATCACGGCGCTGTTGGCCTGGCTGATGCTGGGGGAACGGATCGGCAAGCGCGTGTTGCTGGCCATCGCGCTGGGCTGGACGGGGGTTGTGCTGGTGGCCCAGCCTGCAGGGCTGCTGCAGGGCGCAGCAGCCCTGCCACCGCTGGCGGTGCTGATCGCCCTGGCTGGCGCCCTGTTCACCTCCCTCGCCTACGTGAGCGTGCGCTCCCTGGGGAACAGTGAGCATCCGCTGGTGATCGTGTTCTATTTCCCGCTGGTGGCCCTGCCCCTCACCCTGCCCTTGGTGGCCCTCGATCCGGTGCTGCCCACCCCCAGCGAACTGCTGTGGCTGATCGGGGTGGGGGTATTCACCCAGGTGGGGCAGGTGTACCTCACCCGGGGCCTCACCGCGTTGCCGGCGGCCCAGGCCACGGCGATCAGCTATGTGCAGGTGGCGTTCGCGGGCCTGTGGGGCTGGCTGGTGTTTGGCGAGAGCATCGATGGCTGGACCGTGGCCGGCGCCGTGCTGGTGCTGGTGGCGATGCTGGTGAGCCTCAGGCGCTCTCCCCCTTCAGCGGCAAGGGATAGGTGAGCCAGTCCTGGGTGGTGCCATCGGCGCTGCCGCTGGGACGGGCCAAACGCCAGCTCTGGCCTCGTTCTCCGCGCTGCAGGTAGAGGTCGAAGGCGCTGTCCACCCGGATCGGATCGCCGGCCAGTCGCCAATCAAAACGGCCCGTGAGGTGCAGCCCCTTGGCGCCGCCGATCGCCATGGCCTGCTGCGATTCCACCCGCACCCGGCTCACCAGGGGCTCACCGGCGGCCTCCAGGGTGAGGGCATTGGCAATCGAGCGCTGGGTGAGATCGATCTGCAGCGCGAGGGCCGAGAGCAACACCCTCTGGGGCGGTTGGCCCACGCCGCTGCAACCCGCCAGGCCAAAGACCATCAGCAGCGAGAGCAGCAGGGCGCAGCCGCTGGCCAGGGGGCGCCGCAGGCAGGCCGGGGTTGTCAGACCGGGCAGCATGGATGGGATTCAACACTCCCCCATGATCGGCTGGCTGCAAGGGCAACTCACCGATCGCTGGCAACAGAACAGTCGCTGCGGACTGTTGCTGGTGTGCCAGGGGGTGGGCTACGAGGTGCAGATCGGCCGCCGCCACTGGGAACAGCTGCCGGGCAACGCCAGCACCCTCACCCTGCATGTGCACCAGGCGATCCGGGAGGACAGCTGGACCCTCTATGGCTTCGAGGCCCGGTGCGAGCGCGACCTGTTCCGCGAACTGGTGGCCGTGAGTGGCGTGGGGCCCCAGATGGCCCTCGGGCTGCTGGGCAGCCTCAGCACCGAGGAGCTGGTACGGGCGATCGTGCAGGCCGATCTGCGGCTGCTCACCAAAGCACCAGGAGTCGGCAAACGCACCGCAGAACGCCTGTCGGTGGAACTGCGCACGAAACTGCAGGAGCGCTTCGGTGCTGGGCTGAACCTGGTGGCCCCCCTCGACGAGGACGGGGGCGACGGCCATGGCGACACCCTGCAGGACGGCGTGCGCGAGGACTTGCAGCTCACTCTCTCGGCCCTGGGCTACGAAGCGCTCGAAATCAACCGAGCCCTGCGGGCCGTCGTGGGCCAGGGGTTGGCAGAGGAGGCCGACAGTGAGGCCTGGCTGCGGGAAGCGCTGCGCTGGCTCTCCCGCCAAGTGGCCTGAGGGATCGGGTGACCACGAGGCGGTAAGTTGGTTGTTTGCACCGTCAGGGCCCGACGCCGCGCATGTCGCTCGACACCACCAAGAAACAAGAACTGATCAACACCCACCAAACCCACGGCACCGATACCGGTTCCGTGGAAGTGCAGGTGGCGATGCTGAGCGAGCGCATCAGCAAGCTGAGCGGTCACCTGCAGAACAACATCCACGACTTCTCCTCCCGCCAGGGGTTGCTGAAGATGATCGGCCGGCGCAAGCGCCTGCTCAGCTACCTGCGCAGCAGCAGCGAGCAGCGCTACAGCACCCTGATTCAGAAGCTCGGCATCCGCGGCTGACGATGGCAGCCAAGGGGAAAAGCCGCAGCGGTTTGCCCGCAAGCAACGCCGGCGGCGGCGGCATGGTGCCCAAGGCACCCCAGCCTCCCCGGGCCATGCCGCGCAGCAAGCGCGAGCAGGGTGTTCCAGCAGCCGTGGCCAATCGCATGGCCCGGCGCATTGCCCTGGCCACTGGAATTCCCACCGTGCTGGGGATGTCCAGCTTCATCGTCAGCTATCTGGTGGTGAGCAAGGGCATCCTCGATATCCCCCCCGCCGTCACGCTGTTGACGTCCGGGGGCTTCTTTTTGCTGGGGCTGGTGGGGCTGAGCTACGGCGTGCTGTCTGCCAGCTGGGAAGAGGCCCCCGGCAGCCTGCTGGGGTTTGAGCAGATCGGCGTGAACATCACGCGCCTGCGCAGTTCCTTCAAGCGGCCACCAGCGGCGAGCTGAGCCGGGCGCGGAAGGCCTGGGCCGTGAGGGTGTGAAGGGCAGCGCTGCTGTCCTTGATGCAGAACTGGTGGCCAAGGCGCACGTAGCGGATCTGATCGTGGTGGCGCACCATGGCCACCACCGGAACGCGAATGCCGGCGTCGTCCTTGTCGGTGCGGTGCTGGTTGAGGCACTCGCGCAGTTTGTGCTGCACGGTGATGTCGCTGGCCTCCTCGGCCTGCAGCTCCACCATCAGGAACTTGAGTTCGTCAATCACGCGGCAATCGTCCACGATCAGCTGCACCTGTTCATCGCGGCGATCCACCGATGCCCAGATCAACAAGCGGGCATCCACCATCAGATGATCCGCTAGGCGGGCGTAGGTCTTGGGGAACACCACCGCCTCGCAACTGCCGCTGAGATCCTCCAGCTGCAACACGGCCATGCGATCGCCCTTGCGGGTGGTCACGGGCCGCAGGCCAGACACCATGCCCACCACACTCACCCGTGCTTTGTCGACCTGCTCCTCCAGACTGCCCAGGCCCACGGCCGAGAGCAGCTGGATCGGCCGGGTGAGCTGCTTCAGCGGGTGGTCTGAGAGATAGAAGCCCACCAGCTCCTTCTCCAGGCGCAGCTTTTCCGTGGGGGGGTAATCGGCCACCGCCGCCGCCTTGGGTGCCGTGCTGAGATCACCGCCAGGGGCACTGGCCGCTGGGCCCGCGTCCGCACCGCCACCCAGCAGATCAAACAGGTTGCCCTGGCCGCTGGCGCGATCCTTGGCCCGGGAACTGGCCCAATCGATGATCAGGTCGAGATCCGCCATCAGCTGGGCGCGGTTGGCACTGGGCTCGAGGCCATCCATGGCACCGCAATGGATCAGGGATTCCAGTGAACGGCGGTTGAGGGTGTTGCCGGGGATGCGGTCGCAGAGGTCGGCGAGGTTGCGGAACGGCCCATCGTTGAGGCGCGCCTCGATCAGGGCGCGAATGGCGCCATCGCCCAGGTTGCGCACGGCGGAGAGGCCAAACAGGATGCGCTCGCCCACGGGGGTGAAGTCGATGCCGGAGGCATTCACATCCGGTGGCATCACCTCAATGCCCATGGCATTGCAATTGGAGATGTAGCGCTGCACCTTGTCGGTGGCGCCGGCATTCACCGTGAGCAGGGCCGCCATGTAGGCGACGGGGTAGTGGGCCTTGAGGTAGGCGGTTTGGTAGGTCACCGCGCCATAGGCGGTGGAATGGCTCTTGTTGAAGCAGTATTCGGCGAACAGCACCATCTGTTCAAACAGGCCTTCCGCCACCTTGGGATCCACACCGCGCTGCGTGGCCCCCTGCACGAACACGCTCTGGTGTTTCTCCATCTCGCTCTTCTTCTTCTTGCCCATGGCGCGGCGCAGCAGATCGGCCTCACCGAGGGAGTAACCGGCGAGATCCTGCGCAATCCGCATGATCTGCTCCTGGTACACCATGATCCCGTAGGTCTCCTGCAGGATCGGCTCGAGCTTGGCGTCCACGAAGTCGATCGCTTCGCGGCCGTGCTTGCGGTTGATGAACTTGGGAATCAGGCCCGCATCGAGGGGGCCCGGGCGGTAGAGGGCCAGGATCGAGGAAATGTCCTCCAGCGAGGAGGGTTTGAGGTCACGCACGATCTGGCGCATGCCGCTGGATTCCAGCTGGAAGATGCCCTCCAGATCGCCACGGGCCAGCAAGCCGTAGGTGCCCGCATCGTCGAGGGGCAGCTTGTCGGGATCCACCGTCACACCGGTGCTCTGGGCCACCAGATCGATCGTCTTGTCGATCATGGTGAGGTTTTTCAGGCCGAGGAAGTCCATCTTCAGCAGCCCCATCGACTCCACGTCTTCCATGAAGTACTGGGTGATCACCTGACCATCGTTGTTGCGTTGCAGCGGCACCACTTCATCGAGGGGGTCGGCAGCGATCACCACACCGGCGGCATGGACGCCGAATGTTTTGTTGGTGCCCTCGATGCGCATGGCCATATCCACCCAGCGCTTCACCTGGGGATCGGCCTCATACTTCTCGCGGAATTCCGGCGCTGGCGACTCAGCCCCAATCATCTCCTTGAGCTTGGCGGGTTTGCCGCGCACCACGGGGATCAACTTGGCCAGCCGGTCGGCATCGCCATAGGGGATGTCGAGCACGCGGGCCACATCCTTGAGCACCGCCTTGGAGGTCATGCGGTTGAAGGTGATGATCTGGGCCACCTTCTCCTCGCCATAGCGGCGCGTCACGTAGTCGATCACCTCACCACGGCGCTCGATGCAGAAGTCCGTGTCGATATCCGGCATCGACTTACGTTCCGGGTTGAGGAAGCGCTCGAACAACAGCCCGTTGGTTACCGGGTCAATGTTGGTGATGCCGAGGGCGTAGGCCACCAGGGAACCGGCCGCGGAACCACGGCCCGGGCCCACGGGGATGCCGCTCTCTCGGGCAAAACGGATGTAGTCCCACACCACCAGGAAGTAGGTGGGGAAGCCCATCTGCTCCATCACCTGCAGTTCAAAATCGAGCCGCTCGCCGTAGAGCGGCTCAAAGGCCACGTCGGGGCCGAGCTCGAGGCGATCGCGCAGGCCCTGCTCGGTAACGTGGCGGAGGTAGCTCACCGCGGTGTGCCCGTCCGGGATCGGGAAGCGGGGCATCTGGTAGCGGCCCAGGATGTCGTAGTCCTCCACCTTTTCGGCCACCTTGGCGGTGTTGGTCACGGCCTCGGCTACCACCTCCGGCTCAAGGTGATCGGCAAACAGGCCGAGCATCTCGGCTTCGCCCTTGATGAATTCCGTGCCCGTGTAACGCAGCCGCTTCTCATCGGTCACGAGTTTGCCGGTGAGCACGCACAGCAAGGCGTCATGGGCCTCGGCGTCGTTGCTGGTGAGGTAGTGGGCGTCGTTGGTGGCGATCAGGGGAATCCCCAGCTCGCGGGAGATGCGCACCATCTCCACATTCACGATCCGATCTTCGGGAGAACCGTGGTCCTGAATTTCCAGGTAGAAGTCGTCGCCGAACAGTTGCTGATACCAGCGGGCCACATCCCGGGCCACATCTGGACGGCAGATCGGAAGAG